>NZ_CP154878.1:2100000-2356337 GCF_039955095.1 Limosilactobacillus sp. WILCCON 0051 | reverse complement strand
GTAAATTCCTCCTCAATAATAATTAAAAATCCAAGGAATATTTTAGCATTGTCTGATAGTTTTCCACAAGGCTGTGTAAAAACTATTAACAAAATCCACAGACATGTTGATAAGTTTTCCACAAGGCTGTGGATTTGTGGAAAAAAGAAAGACGAAATCAAGTTAATCACTGGCAATCTGTGGATAACTTTAGCGGACTAAAAGCTAAATAATCATGTTTTCATAATTATCCACAGAGCTGTTGATAACTTTTTCCACAACCTGTGGGGAACTCTTTTTGCTTTGGATAACTCTGTGGATAAATTAAAAAGTCCCCAGTTTTATTTAGGTACTTGTGGAAAAAACTGGGGATAACTAGCTGCTTTTGAACAGTAAAAAACGCTAAAATAACGCAAGATAATCATTTATTCTTGGCGTAGGATGTGTTATACTTCAAAAGTATGTTTGAAGAGATTGTCTTTTTGGACTGTAAATAAAATAATAAATACAAGCGAGGAGGTGCACTCAATGAAGCGCACATTTCAACCAAAGAAGCGTCACCGCGCACGCGTTCACGGCTTCCGCAAGCGTATGAGCACGAGCAACGGCCGTAAGGTATTGGCTCGTCGTCGTCAAAAGGGCCGCAAAGTATTATCTGCATAAAATCGGCCACTATTTAATTAGTGGCTTTTTTTCTAAAAGGGGCCGGGGCATTCATCCACTGCATTATGTGCGGTTGTGCCTCAGTCCTTTTTGTATTTTTAAAGGTTGGAGCGAACATGCGAAAGTCATACCGAGTAAAAAAGGAAAGTGAATTTCAGCGGGTCTTTGAAACTCATGATTCCGTAGCCAATCGAAAATTTATCATCTATCAAATGCAAAAACCGGGTCAGAAGCATTTTCGGGTCGGCATCTCAGTCGGCAAGAAAATCGGTAATGCCGTACACCGCAACTGGCTGAAGCGGCGGATCCGCCAAACGCTGCTGGAGGTTAAGCCGGCAATCAAGCCTGACGTTGACTTCCTGATTATTGCGCGACCAGCTGCTGATGGCTTGGAAATGGCAGAAGTTAAAAAGAATCTGGTTCATGCACTGAAATTGGCCCATCTGTTAAAAGAAGATTAAGAGAGGATCGCACTTTGAGAAAAGGACACAAGAAAATCCTAAGCCTGGCGGGGATTATGAGTCTGGCAGTCTTTTTGGCTGCTTGTTCCAATTCACCAATTACCAGCCACAGTACCGGCTTTTGGGATCATTACATCATCTATAACTGCTCACGGTTCATAATCTGGCTGTCCAACAATTTTGGCGGCTATGGAATGGGGATCATCATCTTTACGATTATCGTGCGGATTATCATTCTGCCATTGATGGTGTACCAGACCAAGATGTCGGTCAAGATGCAGGAATTAACGCCGCAGCTTAAGGAGATTCAAAAGAAGTATCCTGGACGCGATCGTGAATCACTGGAAAAGATGCAGGCAGCTCAACAAAAGCTGTATAGGGATGCTGGCGTGCACCCGTTTGCCTCGATGCTGCCGCTGCTGGTTCAACTGCCAGTTATGTGGGCATTGTATCAAGCCATCTGGCGGACGCACGTTTTGCGTAGTGGGAGCTTTCTATGGCTGCAGCTGGGCCACAATGACCCATATTACGTGCTGCCGATTTTGGCGGCCCTGTTTACGTTTATCAGTTCCTGGCTGTCAATGGCTTCAATGCCGGAACAAAATGCCATGACCAGATCAATGACCTGGTTTATGCCAATCATGGTCTTTTTCATGGCACTGGGCTTTAGTTCGGCAATTACGCTTTACTGGGTAGTATCCAACGCTTTCCAGGTTCTGCAGGTACTGATCTTCCAAAATCCGTTCAAGATTCGTCGCGAACGTGAAGAAAAACAGGCTGCTGAACGTCGTCACCGCAATAAGATTGCCAAGGCTAAGCGCAAGGCCTACCGCAGCAAGCGGAAATAATTGAGCAACGAGGGCGGCTTGACCGCTCTTTTTTGATAATGATTGAGGGGGAGCTTTATGGAAACTTTTGAGGCGCAGACAATTGATGAAGCAATCGCAGCCGCATCAGCTGCCTTTAAAGCCGATCGTGATCAATTAGACATTCAGGTTCTAGAGCAGCCGCGGCATGGCTTTCTTGGTTTTGGCCGACGGAATGCCAAAATTCAGGCTGAATTAAAACGGCCGGTGCAGCCGCAAAAGCCAATCGAAAAAAAGCCGGCCGCTAAGTCCCAGCCAGCTAAAAAAACGGTCGTGGTCAAAACTGCCAAGCCGACAGACAAAAAACAAAACGTCAAACCGGCAGCAAATGATTCAAATGAGCCAGATGCCTTAGAAATGGAGCGTCGTCATCAAGCCAACGTGCAGAAGATGAATCAAGCGGCCCAGGCACTTTGCGGCTATCTGAAAGACGTGCTGGCAGCGCTTGGAGTGATGGCCAAGCCTAAAATCGTCAAGCTGCGGACTCATGAATTGGTCGTTGATCTGCAGGCCGATAATTCAGGACGAGTCATCGGCTTTCATGGGCGACGAATCAATGCCTTGGAACAGTTGGGAACGGCCTTTTTAAGCTATCATGGCGTCGATGATCCGGGGCTGATCCTGGATACGTCGAATTACCGTCAGAAACGGCAGCAGTCATTGGAAAAACTGGCTGCTCGCTGCGTCACCGAGGTAATTGCTACCGGTCAGGCCGTCTTTTTGGACCCAATGCCGGCTCGCGAACGCAAATATCTGCACCACGTCTTGGAAGACAATCCGCGGGTCAAGACCTATTCGCATGGTCGCGATCCGTATCGCAGCGTTGTGGTAGCACCAAAGAATTAATTGATTGACAACCAAACGCTGAAAAACTAAAATAGCGATGTTAATTGAATTTACCGTTAGTTAGAGTAGTGAAAGTGCTTTGACCATGTTGATCCCAAAGCGGGGAGAGCGTGGACTCGGCACTTTTTTTATTGCGGCGGAAAGGAGCAGAAAATGGCAAATTCAGAATTTGATACAATTGCAGCCATCTCGACCCCAGTTGGCGAAGGGGGCATCTCAATCATTCGGATCAGCGGCGAGGAGGCCGTTGCCGTTGCCAAAAAGCTGTACCATGGCAGCAAGGATCTGGCAAAAGTGGCAACCAATACCATTAACTATGGGCATATCGTTGATCCTGACAATGGTGCGGAAGTTGATGAGGTCATGGTTTCAATCATGCGGGCACCTCATACCTACACCAGAGAAGACGTTGTCGAAATCAACTGTCATGGCGGACTGCTGGCCACCAATCGGATTCTGCAGCTGACGCTTAGTCATGGGGCGCGACTGGCTGAACCAGGCGAGTTTACCAAACGAGCCTTTTTAAACGGTCGGCTGGATCTTTCACAGTCAGAAGCCGTGATGGATCTGATTCGCGCCAAAACCGACAAATCAATGAAGGTGGCTCTAAATCAGCTGGACGGCGATCTGTCTCGCTTGATCAAGGCTTTGCGCAAGGATATTCTGGACGTCTTGGCGCAGGTTGAGGTCAACATTGACTACCCAGAATATGACGCGGTTGAAGAAATGACGACCAAGATGCTGAAAGAAAAAGCCCAAGAGGTTCAGCAGCGTATTCAGGCACTTTTAAAAACCGCCAAACAGGGCAAGGTATTAAGAGATGGTCTGGCAACGGCAATCATTGGGCGGCCAAACGTCGGCAAGTCCAGCCTGCTCAACACGCTTCTGCATGAGGACAAGGCAATCGTAACCAACGTGGCCGGAACCACGCGTGACGTGATTGAGGAATACGTCAACGTAGAAGGCGTGCCCTTAAAGCTGATTGACACGGCTGGGATTCGTCATACTGAGGATACGGTCGAGAAAATCGGCGTTGAGCGCAGTCGCCAGGCAATCGATACGGCTGACCTGGTGCTGCTCTTGATTGACAGCTCCAATGCATTGACTGATGAGGATCGAGAACTGATTAAGCTGACGGCTGGCAAGCCACGCATCGTCATCTTAAACAAAACCGACCTGCCGAACCGAATCGATCTAAACGAACTGCGTCAGCTGACGGCCGGCGATCGCGTCATCAAGACCTCGATCGTTGAGCATGAAGGAATGGAAGAATTAGGCCGTACAATCAGCCATATGTTCTTCGATGAAGGAATCGAAAGCTCGCAAAATACCGTTATGGTTACCAACGCCCGGCATATTGGACTGCTTCATCAAGCCAATGATGCCTTGAATGACGTTTTGAGCGGGATTGCAGCTGGAATGCCGGTCGACTTGGTCCAGATCGACATGACGCGGTGCTGGGAGCTGTTGGGCGAGATTACCGGCGACAGCTATCAAGATGAGCTGTTGGATCAATTGTTCAGCCAGTTCTGTCTAGGAAAGTAAAGGAGATAAAAATGCAGATTTCACAAGGTAAGCCGTTTGATGCCGGCAGCTTTGACGTAATCATCGTTGGAGCTGGTCATGCGGGATCAGAAGCGGCATTGGCGGCAGCACGCATGGGCAACAAGACACTGCTTTTGACGATCAGTCTGGAAATGGTTGCCTTTATGCCATGCAATCCATCAGTGGGGGGACCGGCTAAGGGAATCGTAGTTCGTGAGATTGATGCCTTAGGCGGTGAAATGGGCCGTAATATCGACAAGACCTATGTTCAGATGCGGATGCTCAACACGGGGAAAGGTCCAGCCGTCCGTGCGTTGCGGGCTCAGGCTGACAAGCACGCTTATCACCGAGCCATGAAGCAGACGATGGAAGAAACGCCTAATCTGACGCTGCGGCAGGCCACCGTTGATCAGCTGGTGGTCGAAGATGGCGTCTGCAAAGGAGTCATTACCAATACCGGGGCCCGCTATTTTGCCAAGGCCGTGGTATTGGCAACGGGAACCGCAGCCCGCGGCAAGATCATCATTGGCGAGCTGATGTATGAATCTGGTCCAAACAATACGCAGTCAGCCACTAAACTGTCTGAGAATCTGGAAGAGCTGGGCTTCGATCTGCAGCGGTTTAAAACCGGGACGCCGCCACGCATCAACGGCAATACGATCGACTATTCGGTTACCGAGGAGCAGCCGGGTGACGAAAAACCGCATCATTTCAGTTTTGATACGCCAGACAGTCAATACATCGCAGTCACTGATCAGATTTCCTGCTGGCTGACCTACACCAACCCAACCACGCATCAGATCATTCGTGACAACCTTGACCGAGCGCCAATGTTTACTGGGGTGATTGAAGGGGTTGGTCCGCGCTACTGTCCTTCAATTGAAGACAAGATCGTGCGGTTTGCCGATAAGGATCGCCACCAGGTCTTCTTGGAACCAGAAGGCCGCGATACTGACGAATGGTACGTGGACGGTATGTCGACTTCGATGCCTGAAGAAATTCAAGAAAAGATGCTGCATTCCGTAAAAGGACTGGAAAATGCCAAGCTGATGCGGCCAGGCTATGCAATCGAGTATGACGTGGTTGCGCCATATCAGCTGCATCCAACCCTGGAAACCAAGCTGGTCAAGAATCTGTTTACGGCTGGCCAGACCAACGGCACCTCGGGTTATGAAGAGGCAGCTGGTCAAGGGCTGATCGCGGGCATCAATGCCGGGCTGCGTGCTCAAGGCAAGGGGCCGTTCGTGTTGAAGCGCTCTGATGCTTACATTGGCGTAATGATCGATGACTTGGTAACTAAGGGAACCAAAGAACCATATCGGCTGTTGACCAGTCGTGCCGAATACCGGCTGATCCTGCGTCATGACAATGCCGACCTGCGCTTGATGGAAAAAGGCCACGCAATCGGTCTGGTTTCTGATGAGCGCCTGGCAAGAATGGAACATAAAAAGGCCCTGGTTGAAGCTGAGATTGCTCGACTCAAGAAGATTCGCATCAAGCCAACCAATGAGGCAGCCAACAACCTGATTGAGGCTCACGGCGACAATCCTTTGAAAGATGCCATCGCGGCCGCCGATTTCTTAAAACGGCCATATGTCGACTACCAGACGCTGATGAACCTGATTCCTGATCCAGATGAGCCGCTCAGTCGAGAAGTGATCGAACAGGTTGAGATTCAATTGAAGTACGAGGGCTACATTAAAAAAGAAGAGGTCAAGGTTGAACGGCTGAAGCGCATGGAAGCCAAGAAGATTCCGGCTGACCTGGACTATTCGGCAATTGATGGTCTGGCTACTGAAGGCCGTCAGAAGCTGGAGAAGATTCGGCCCGAAACTTTGGCGCAGGCATCGCGGATCAGTGGGGTCAATCCAGCCGACCTGGCAATTTTGAGCGTTTATCTGCGTCAAGGACGTTTAGCTAAGCTTAAGGATTAGAGAATATCTTGAAGGTGCCTTGGGTTTGGATTATCATTAAGGTTTCAGAGGGCGTTTTTTATAATCGCCGTTGACAGTATCACTAGAAAAATATGAGGATGATTTTAAAGTGAATGATCAAATTGATTTCCAGCCAATTCTGCTGGGAACGGACTTTAACTGCTATGGCATGGCGCGTTCTTTTTATGAAGCCTATGGAATCAAAAGCATTGCCTATGGGGTTACGCACATGGCGCCAACTCGCTACACCAAGCTGGCTGATGTGCATGTAATTGAAGGCTTTAACGAAGATCCAGGCTTTATCAAATCGATGCGTGAGATTGCCAAGAACTTAAAGCCGGATAAAAAATACCTGCTGCTGTCCTGTGGGGATGGCTACACGGAACTGATCGCCAAGCACTTAGACGAACTGAAGCAATGGTTTGTCTGCCCATATGTTGACTATGACATGTTCCAAAAACTGGGTACCAAAGAAACTTTTTACGCCGCTGCGGAAAAGTATGGCCTGCCTTATCCAAAGACCAAGCTGATCGAAGCGGCTGAATTTACGAAGCCAAAAGAAATTGAGCTGCCGTTTGATTTTCCGATTGCCTTGAAGCCTTCCGACAGTATCGCCTGGCTGGACATTCATTTTGCTGATCGTAAAAAGGCCTATGTCTTGGACACGCGGGCTCAGTTTGATAAGCTGCTGCCAGAGATTGCCCAAGCCGGCTATACCGGAAAGCTGATCGCCCAGGACTTCATTCCCGGCGATGATTCCAACATGCGCGTGGTAAATGCCTATGTTGGCCAGGATCACAAGGTACGCATGATCTGCCTTGGCCATCCCCTGCTGGAAGATCCATCGCCAGTGGCAGTCGGCAACTATATGGTGATCATTCCAGAAAAGAACATGGAAATCTACCAAACGATTCAAAAGTTCTTGGAAGAAATCAATTACGTCGGGTTTGCGGACTTTGACATGAAGTACGACCGGCGCGATGGCAAATTCAAGATTTTTGAGATCAATCTGCGTCAGGGCCGCAGCAGCTACTACTGCACTTTGAACGGCTACAATCTGGCTAAGTACGTGGTTGATGATGCCATCTATCATCGTCCATACGACCATACTGATTATGCAGACGGCAACAAGCTGTGGCTGAGCGTTCCTAAGAAAGTCTTCTACAAGTACGCTAAAGAAGGCCCAGACAAGGAGCGTGCCAAGCAGATGCTTGAATCAGGCAACTGGGGTACGACGGCCTTTGACAAGCATGATACGCTCAAGCAGCGGCTGCTGATGCACTACGCCTTTTCGTTAATGCCTAAGAAGTACAAGGAATACTTCGTGCAGCGCTAATTTAGTCAAGAACATAGGAGAGTCATTATGTGTGGAATTGTTGCATTTGTGGATAATGAAAAGCCACAAGTCAAAGAAAGCCTGATTCAAAAAATGATGGACCGGATCATCCACCGTGGTCCCGATGATGCCGGCCAATTCGTTGATGAACACGCGGCTTTGGGACATCGGCGCCTGAGTTTCGTTGACGTTAAGAGTGGTAAGCAGCCGATCTTTAATGAAAACGAAAACCTGGCTATTTTATTTAATGGTGAAATCTACAACTTCCAGCCGCTGCGCGAGGAATTGATTGCTGCCGGCCACCATTTCTCGACCAAGACGGACACGGAAGTCATTCTGCATGGCTATGAGCAATGGGGCGATGACGTCTGCAAGAAGCTGCGGGGGATGTTTGCCTTTGTCATCTGGAACCGGCAAACCCAAGAAATGTTTGGGGCCCGCGATCACTTCGGCATCAAGCCGCTGTATTACGCCAAGATGAATGGGACGTTCTTTGTCGGTTCGGAAATCAAGGCCTTCTTGGAACACCCTAACTTCGACAAGCAGCTGAACAAAGAGGCTCTCAAGCCATATCTGACGTTCCAGTATCCAATTACCCGGGAAACGTTCTTTAAGGGCGTCTACAAACTGCCAGAAGGTCATTCATTCCACTACACCAAGGATGGTCAGTTCTCGATGACCGAATACTGGGATGAAGACTTTGAACCAGCCGATGAAACCTTTGATCAAGCCGTTGATCGGATCGAGGCTGCCGTTACCGAATCAGTCAAGGCGCACTCTTTTGCTGACCAGGGTATTAAAGTCGGTTCGTTTCTTTCGGCTGGGGTTGACTCCAGCTACGTTACGGCCATGATGCGACCTGACAACACGTTCTCAATCGGCTTTGACAGTACCTATGATGAAACCAAGGAAGCACGGGAACTGGCGGCTAAGCTGAATCTTAAGAACACGGATGCCAAGCTGACCAACGAGGAAGCTTTCCATACCTTCCCATTGATCCAATACTACCTGGACGAGCCCGACTCCAACCCATCCGTCGTGCCATTGTACTTCTTGACCAAGCTGGCTAAGGACAATGGCTACAAGGCGATGCTTTCTGGTGAAGGTGCCGATGAGCTGTTTGCCGGCTACATTGATTATGGCTTCTACACCAAGTCCAAGCTGATTCGCTGGATTACCGATCAGCTGAAGAAAAAGCCGCGGCAAAAGCGCTATGAGATTGCCGAAAAGATCAAGAACAAGCATTTCCATGGTCAGGCGCACATGTATGCCAACCTGGCGCCAGCTCGCGATACCTTTATCGGTGAAGCCTACATCTTCAGTCCAGAACAGGCCCAAAGCATTCTGCAGCCTGAATTTGACTGTGGTCCAACGGTTAAGCAGATCGTTGACCCATACTACGACAAGGTTGAAGACAAAGATATTGATGAGGTTGCCAAAAAGCAGTACCTGGATCTGCACTGCTTTATGCCAGGTGATATTCTGCTGAAGGCCGATAAGATGAGTATGGCCAACTCGCTGGAACTGCGGGTGCCTTTGCTGGACCGTGAAATGATGAAGGTTGCTCAGACCACGCCAACCAAGTACCTGTTCAACGCTAAGGGTACCAAGTGGGCTTTCCGGATGGCGGCCAACCGTCATCTGCCAGAAGAATGGGCAACGCGGCCTAAGATGGGCTTCCCAACGCCAATTCGGGCCTGGCTGCGTGAAGACAAGTACTATCAAGAAGTTCGCGAATTATTCAGCCAGGATTTTGTCAAAGAATTCTTTGATCAAGACAAGATCTTGAAGATGGCCGAAGACAACTTCCAAGGCAAGACGGATGACCGGCGCAAGATCTGGACCGTCTACACGTTCTTGGTCTGGTACAAGCTGTACTTTATCGACAACTTCAAGCCGGATGAATCTGCAATTGATCAAACCAAGCAAAAGGCGGCGAACTAAATGCTGACGGTTAAACAGACGGTAGCCGCTCTCAAGGAACGGGGCCTGTTTAAGGAAATCATCGTTGACGGTCAGTGGCTGTATGACGTACCGGAAAAAATTGCCGATCTGGAGTTCAGACAGCTTTCGTATGACTCACGCGCAATTGAGCCGCAGACGCTTTTTATCTGCAAGGGTCAGCGCTTTAATCCGCAGTATCTGGTGGATGCAGTCAAAAAAGGCGCTACGGCTTGCCTGACTCAGCAGGTGTATGATGAGGAGCTGGCTGGTCAGGCCGTCTGGCAGCTTGTCGTTACTGATGTCCAAAAAGCCATGGCAACAGTCGCGCGGGCGTTTTATGGCGATCCGGAAAAAGAACTGACGCTGATCGGCTTTACTGGTACCAAGGGCAAGACGACCTCAGTCTACTTTACGCGGCATATTTTAGCGCATGTCTTTGACAATCAGGTAGCACAGCTGTCATCGATTGCCGAGTGCCTGGATGGTAAAAACTTTATCGAATCGCACCTGACTACGCCCGAGTCATTGGATCTGTACCGGATGATGCGTCAAGCCGTTGATAACGGTATGAAGTATCTGGTGATGGAAGTTTCCAGTCAGGCCTATAAGAAGTCGCGCGTTGATGGACTGCATTTTGACATCGGCGTCTTCTTGAATATTTCGCGTGATCATATCAGTCCCGTTGAGCATCCAAGCTTTGACGACTATCTTTGGTGCAAGAGCCAGCTGGTAAAAAATGCCGATAAAGTAATTATCAACCGCGAGATCCCTTACTTTGAGCTGCTGGCCCAAAAAACGCGCGCATTTGGCAACCAGCTGATTACCTATGGCAGCGATCAATCAGATGCCGATTATCGCTTTACCTTGGGCGAGCATGGTCATTTCCAGGTTGCTTCGTTTAATGACCAGCTGCCGGCAGTTACAGGCGATTTTCGGGTCATGCTGCCGGGATCATTTAACTGCAGCAATGCAACGGCCGCTTTGGCAGTTGCCGCGCAGCTAAGCGATAAAACCAGTGAGTTTGCGGCGGGACTTTTAGAAACCAAGGTACCGGGCCGCATGGAGATCTTGAAGAACGAAAAAGGCTATGTGGCCTGTGTTGACTACGCTCATAACTATCTGAGCATGAGTGAGAGCTTCAAGTTCTTAAAGCATGAGTATCCAGATGGTCGCTTAATCGTGGTTACCGGTTCGGTGGGCAGTAAGGCTGAGTCGCGGCGCCAGGATATCGGTCGTGCACTGTCAGAGTATGCCGATGTGGCAATTCTGACTGAAGATGACAACTACTTTGAGGATCCCAAAAAGATTATTCAGGCAATTCGCGATCATATCGTGGATCCCCACGTTGAGGTTCATGAGATTCTTAACCGTGAAGAGGCCATTAAAACTGCCTTTCAGATGGCGCGGCCTGGCGATGTCATGTTTATGGCTGCCAAGGGGCGGGAGCAGTTCCTGCGCGAAAATGGCCATGACAAGCCTTATGTCGGCGATTACCAGCTGACAGAGCAGTTGATGAAAGCGTATAATTAAATATGACTGTTAGGGAAGTCGATACTTTGACAGTTAATTGAAAATAAGGTCCAGTCTGTGGTGCGTTGGCAGACTGGACCTTATTGTCGTTTTTTTAAGACATCTTAAAAGCAAGTTCTTGATGCTTTCGTTGGGATTTCGCATTTTTTTCATAATCTTGTGTCAGAATACGAAACATGATCGGAAGACAATGAACGTTTAAATGAAAGGTGGGGGGAGAAATGCTGACGCTTAATCAAGCTGCCAACATTTTAAAACAGGATCAACTGCTGCGTGAAATCGTAATCGGTGATGATTGGCGCTTCGAGGTTCCAGCAAACCTCAAAGATCGCAGGCTCCAATTCTTATCTTATGATTCGCGTCACATTGCGCCTGATACGCTGTTTATGTGCAAAGGACTGCATTTTAACGAAAAATATCTGGAGGACGCAATTGATAAGGGAGCCGTTGCCTGTGTGACTGAAAACGTCTATATGGGTAAAGACCAGAATCGAGTCGTGCAGCTGGTGGTCAATGACGTTCAAAAGGCAATGGCTCTGTTGGCGCGCGAGTTCTACAACAACCCGCAGCGGGAACTGAAAGTGATTGGGTTTACTGGGACCAAGGGAAAAACAACTTCGGTATACTTTACCCGTCATTTGATGAATGAGGTTTTTGATCATAAGGTAGCCCAATTATCGTCAATTGCTGAATGTCTTGATGGCGAGCATTTTGAAGAGGCTCATTTAACGACGCCCGAGTCGCTGGACCTGTTCCGGATGATGCGTCAGGCTGCCAATAATGGCATGAAGTATCTGATTATGGAGGTTTCCAGTCAGGCCTATAAGAAATCAAGAGTCTATGGTCTGCATTTTGACATTGGCGTCTTTTTAAATATTGCTGCCGACCACATCAGCCCGGTAGAACACCCAAGCTTTGAAGACTATCTGTACTGTAAGAGTCAGCTGATGCTCAACTCATCCAAGGTGATCATCAACCGTGAGTGTCCTTATTATGATCTGCTGGCTCAAAAAGCGCTGGCTGCTGGCAATCAGGTAATTTCATTTGGCAGCAGTCAGTCCAATGCCGACTATCGCTATGTAGTTGATTCGCCGCATGAGTTTCATGTAGCTACGTTCAGCAGTCAGCAGCCGCAGTTGACTGGCCGCTTTAAAATCAATATTCCAGGTACGTTTAATGACAGCAATGCCTTGGCCGCGCTGGTCGTCGGGCGGCAGTTCAGTGATGATACGGCGGCTTTTGCCAAGGGACTGGAAAAAACCACCGTTCCCGGCCGCATGGAAATGCTGAGCAATCAGCGGGGACTATTGGCCTGCGTTGACTATGCTCATAACTATCTGAGCCTGAATGAAAGCTTCAAATACATGAAAAACACCTATCCCAATGGCCGTTTGATCGTAGTGATCGGCGCGGCTGGCGGCAAGGCTGAGTCGCGCCGTAAGGATATTGGCGAGGCACTGGCCAAATATGCTGACGTGGCGATTCTAACCAGCGAAGACAATTTCTTTGAGGATCCGCATAAGATCGATGAAGAAATCAAATCGCACATCGACAATCCTGACGTTGAGGTACATATCAACGTTGATCGCGCCAAAGCCATTCAAGACGCGTTTAACATGGCACGGCCTGGCGACGTCATGTTTATGGCTGCCAAGGGACGCGAGCAGTTTATGCATGAAAAAGGCCGCGATATTCCATATGTTGGTGATTATCAGCTGACCCAAAAATTGATGCGTGAATATGATGAATAAGTTGTTAGTTGCTGGTAAAGTGTATTAAAATTGCCGTTAGAAAACTAATCTGGGAGCAATTTTGATGAAAGCTTTTAAAGAATTAATGAGTTGGATCGTGCCGATTGCGATTGGTCTGCTGCTGGCATTGCTGATCAAGCAGTTTGCTTTTCAGTTTGTCCGAGTTGATGGTCCATCCATGCAGCCTAATCTGCAAAACAACGAGCGCGTGGTCTGCTTAAAGCAAGCCAAGATTCATCGAGGCAGCGTAGTGGTTTTTGATGCCAATGGCGTTGATCCGCAAGTTTCGGTAAAGACTGAGTACGTAAAGCGGGTTATTGGTCTGCCAGGCGATACGGTTGAGGCCAAAAACGGCAATCTTTACGTTAACGGCAAAAAGGTTGACCAAAGCTACATCAGCAAAAGCGAGCGTTCCAGCGGTACCGGAACCTGGACTTTGCACAGTATTTCCCAGGAAAACAGCTGGGTGCTGCATAATGGAGCCTACAAGGTGCCAAAAGGCGAGTACTTTGTCTTGGGTGATCACCGCAGCGTCTCTAACGACAGTCGCTACTGGGGATTCGTACCTAAGAGCAAGATCGTCGGCGTCGTCAAGGTGGGTTTCTGGAATCGTACGCAGCCGGCTAAAAACAATATCAATCAGCAATGGAAACATTTCTTTGCCGATAACTAATCATGAGCAGCGTTCTTTAGCGAGGGCGCTGCTTTTGAGTTGCCGATGATTTTGCTTTAGAATGATTGACAAAAGACTGTAAGTGAGGAAGATTCAACATGTCAGAGTTTGAAAAGTTAACGTTACAGCAGCTGCAGAGCTACGAAGCCGATTTTAAAGAACGGCCAGATGCTGCCGTAATCGCGCGGGCCGTGATGAAAAATGGCATCAAGGCAACCAGCGAGGACCAAAACGTCAGTCAGCGCAACCACCGCGTTTTTTCGTATGAAGTCAAGACGGGCAAGGTATCCAATCAGCGGCATAGCGGTCGCTGCTGGTCATTTGCCACGCTGAACACGCTGCGGCATCTTTTTGCCAGCCAGTACAACTTCAAGGATTTTGAATTATCGCAGAATTATTTATTTTTCTGGGATCGTGTTGAACGGGCCAATATGTTTTTGCAAAATATCATTGCTACGGCCGCACTGCCATTTCATGATCGGCTGGTCGATTTTTATGTGGCGTTTGCGGAAAATGATGGCGGGCAGTGGGCCAATGCTGCCTCAATCATTGAAAAATATGGCGTCGTACCGGAATATGTAATGCCTGACACCTACAATACCAAGAATACTGACGATATCGCCGGGGTAATGAAGGATCTGATGCATAAAGACGCGCTGGTACTGCGAAAGATGATCAATGAGCAGCATGCTGATCGGGCTGCGGTTCAGCAGGTCAAAGAAAAGATGGTCAGTGAGGTCTACCGGCTAGCCGTTTATGCTTTTGGGATGCCGCCTAAGCAGTTCGATCTGGAATATCAGGATGACGATCATCAGCTGCACCGGCAGGCCAACCTGTCGCCACTAGAGTTCTTCCATCAATATTGGAATCTGAATCTGCGTGACTATGTGGTTTTGACCAACGCGCCGGATCATAAGCTCAATCAGGTCTACTCAATGCCGCAGCAGGAAAATGTCGTTGGCGGAATCCCGCTGCAATTCGTCAACGTGCCGTTTGAAGAACTGCAAAACAGCGCGGTCAAGCAGCTGAAAGCAGGAGAAACCGTGTGGGTCGGCAATGACGTCTTACAGCAGATGGATCGCAAGCGAGGCATTATGGATGCTGAGCTGTACAAAGCAGAAGCGCTTTTGGGTATTGACTACGTTATGAACAAAAAAGAACGGCTGGAAACCAGACAGGCCTGCGTTTCTCATGCCATGACGCTGACTGGATTTAATGAGATTGACGGTCAGATCGATCGTTGGAAGATTGAGAATTCATGGGGTGAGGAAAATGGCGAAAAAGGCTATTTCGTCATGACGCAAAAATGGTTTGAAGACTATACCTATGAAGCCGTGATCAACAAGCGCTACCTTAGTTCCGAACTGCTGCAGCTGACTAAGCAGCAGCCGGTTCAACTGACGGCTTGGGATTCGCTGCAGTAAAAAACAGCCCTGATCAGAAGTTGATCAGGGCTGTTTGCTTTTAAAAAATGCCTAAAGATTAGGATCCATCTTGAAGGTCAGCTTAGACAGTTCAGCTCCCTTGGTCAGCAGGTCAAACAGGTGCTGCTGCGCGCGGGTGTTAAAATGCTTGGCGATATCATGATTCTGCGAGGTCAGATAGCTGGTCAGCCGTTGCCCGTCAAGCTGACTGATCTGGTCATCGACGGCTTTGATCTTGCGTCTTGCCCAGGCCTGCAGCTCATCTTGAAAGTCCAGATTGTCCTTGGCAAATTCAGCATAATGGCTTTCAACGACACTGGCCAGGGCCTCATTTAGCCAATAGGCATTATTCAGATCCATTTTTTCTGGAAACTCGCGGTATGAGGCATCGGTATCATCGGCGTTGGCGAAGAAGGGCACATAGGCGCAAAAAGTCGGGACACCGAATTCAACCCACTGAATGGCCTGTGCGGCACCATATGCATCATTGCGCACCTGCAGAATATGCGACTGTGCCGTGCGGGAAAGCGCGATGGAACGGTAGCGCCGCCGCTGCTCTAAAGTACCGCTGCCCAAGGGATCATAAGGTGTTTCATTGTAGTGTGATTTTAAAACGTATTGAATGTCTTCAACGCTGATTTTATGATCGGGCTTGCGAATAAAAGGCATATCAGCTGACTCGGGCGTTTGATCCTTGGTCAGACTGGGACTCAGATAGTGCTGGGCAAACCAGACGCGGGGCGTATTGTAGTGGTGGTCCTGTTTGGTATTGGTGCCGAAGATGTGCCGAAAGTTCCAGCGCTCATCATCGGGATTGAGATGGTTCTTTTCCACAAATGGTCGAATGCCATCTGCCCAGGCAAAGTTCCGGCTGTCGCCAAAGTCGATGTCTTCAATGGCAATTTGATTGGCCACCACGGCATAGCAGTCATCAGGAATACGCACGGCAACCCAGTAGTGGCCAGTAGCAATTTCCATGTACCAGACCTCATCTTGATCAATGAACTGAATGCCGTTGCCTTCTGCTGAACCGTATTTGGCAATCAATCGTCCCAAATAGTCAACTCCTTCGCGTGCCGAATGAATATAGGGCAAAACCAGGGTTGTCAGTGAATCTTCGGCCAGACCGTTTTTGACGTATGGATCATAGGCCAGCACCTTTGGATTGGCATAGACGGATTCCGTGGCACTCTGTCCAACGCCAGCCTCGTTAAAGCCATCTTCTTCGTTGGGCCCCTGCATCTGATCAACGCTTGGCGTGGCCGTATAGCGCATGCCGTCAGCTGGCAGCGGCACGGTCAATTGATTATAAGCTGAGACATAGGTTGCCTGGCGATTCTTGACGGCCGGCTGAACCAGGAAGCGTTTGGGCTCAATCGCCTTGACGCGGTCCTCATTGCGCGAGATAAAAGTAGAGCCATCGGTTGAAGCGTGCTTGCCGACCATCATTGACGTGCAGGCTGAATTTTTGAAACGATTCCATGGAGACATTTGATTCGCAACCTTTCTGATTTGAAATTTTCCCTATTATAACGCGTTTGATTTTAAAATGATGAAAGATCCATCTTATCATCTAAACAGCGAAAAAAAGCGCTTAATGAGGCTGAGAAGATAATAAAAAGCTGTCTGGCATCTGCCAAACAGCTTTTTTGATTAGTCTTCGCGTGAGTAGGTAGCAATATCGTGCAGAATTTCATCCATGAAGGCATCTACAGTCATGCCGTTTTGATCCTTTTCACCATACTTACGAACGGAAACTGAGTCGTTGGCCATTTCATCTTCACCGACAACCAGCGTGTATGGAACTTTTTGCGTTTGGGCTTCCCGAATCTTGTAGCCCATCTTTTCGTTGCGGTGATCAACCTTAGCCCGAATCTGAGCGGCCTTGAACTTCTTAGCCAGTTCGTCAGCGTAGGCACCGTGCTTTTCATCAGAAACTGGGATGATTACGACTTGTTCAGGTGACAGCCAGGTTGGGAAGGCACCCTTGTAGATTTCCGTCAGGTAGGCTACGAAACGTTCCATCGTACCAACAACCCCACGGTGAATCATAACTGGTCGGTGCTGCTTGCCATCTTCGCCAACGTAGTGCAGATCAAACTTTTCAGGCAGCATGAAGTCCAGTTGAATCGTGGACATCGTTTCTTCGTTGCCCAGGGCCGTCTTGGTTTGAATATCCAGCTTTGGACCGTAGAAGGCAGCCTCACCTTCAGCTTCGTAGTAGTCCAGACCCAGCGAGTCCATGGCAGCCTTCAGCATGGATTGCGAACGTTCCCACATTTCATCATTGGCAAAGTACTTTTCCGTGTTCTTAGGGTCACGGTATGACAGACGGAACGTGTAGTCGGTAATGTCAAAGTCTTTGTAGACGTCCATGATCAGTTTCAGAATCTTGGCAAATTCGTCTTGAATCTGTTCCAGAGCAACAAACGTGTGGCCATCATTCAGCGTCATTTCCCGTACCCGCTGCAGACCGGAAAGCGCGCCAGACTTTTCGTAACGGTGCATCATACCCAGTTCGGCAATCCGCAGTGGCAGTTCACGGTAGGAGCGAATGTGGTGCTTGTAGACTTGAATGTGGCTTGGGCAGTTCATTGGCCGCAGTTCAAGCATTTCACCATCACCCATATCCATTGGCGGGAACATGTCTTCGCGGTAGTGAGCCCAGTGACCAGAAGTTTTGTAGGCGTCCAGGTTCATCAAAACTGGCGTGTAGACGTGCTCATAGCCGTCAGCCAGTTCCTTGTCAATGATGTAGCGTTCAATCGTCCGGCGAATCGTTGCCCCTTTAGGCATCCAGTATGGCAGACCGGCACCAACCTTAGGATCAACGAAGAACAGATCAAGTTGGTTCCCAATGACACGGTGGTCGCGTTCCTTAGCTTCTTGACGAGCCTTCAGATCAGCTTCCAGATCGTCTTTTTTGTAGAAGGCCGTTCCGTAGATCCGCTGCAGCATTGGGTTGGATGACATACCCTTCCAGTAGGCGCCAGCCACGCTGAGCAGCTTGTAGTTCTTAACCAGGTTGGCATATACCAGAACCGGTGCATTGGCAATTGCCAACACGCCATCCAGATCGTACATGGCTACCTTGCCGTCCTTAGCGTTTTCATTGATCAGTTCGGTTGAGAATGGGTCGTCCTTGACGCTGGCCAGGGCTTCTTCAACGCTGAGCTCTTTAAACTCAACCTTGGCTTCGGACTTGGCAATTGCCTTGATGGCAGCTTCCAGCTGTGGCAGTTCGTCAGCGGAAACCTGCTGTTCGTCTTTGTCAGAGTCAACGTAAAAACCGTCTTCTTCAGCAACGTCGGCACCCAGACGAATGCCGGCAAATTCTTTTTGCAGAGCCGCTTTCAGCATCAGAGCGGACAGTTGACGCAGGGCGTCCAAACTTTCTTTTGAGTCGCGGTCAATCTTGTTGACTGAGCCATCGACGTTCATAACAGCAACTTGAGCCATGTAAAAATCTCTCCTTTGTGATAATAAAAAACGTCCCTTCGATTGCTAAAAAACAATCAAAGGGACGTTGGTTGATAACATAAACAGCGTGGTTCCACCCTAATTTACGGCGCACTAATGGCGTCGCCTCATAAGTGTGGTAACGGGCACGACCCGACTGACCTTATCTCGGCCAGTGACAATTCAAAAAGGTGGTACGCTGATGTGCTTGGTCAACGGTACTTCCAGCCAAGGTACCGACTCCCTGGATAACCAGCCGCATCAGGCATGTCCTTTGTCATTAGTTTGAATTATATGCACCTGACAAGAGCGTGTCAAGACCGTTTTATAAATCCTGGCTATTGTGCAGCTTGGGATTGAGTCGGGCCACCGGTATTACCGCTGACAGATTCTGAAGAATTATTGTTGTTGGCAGTAGTTGAACTGCTGCTGCCAGTATTGCCGGCGTTGCCAGAGTTGCCGCCTTGATAGCTGCTGTTGCCATTGCCAGCCGTCTGATTATTGTTGTTGGCAGTCGTCTGGCTGGATGAGCTGGCCGCCGGGGCAGATGATGAATTCGTCGTAGTGTTTGGCACGTAATAGGAATCCTGATCATTGGTGTCGTAGTTGGCTTCATAAGATGAGCTGGAAGAAGAATGCTTCTTTTTGTGACTGCTGGACTTCTTTGAGCTGCTGGATTTTTTCTTAGAAGACGTTGAGACGGTCGTATCACTGGAATTATCGGTCACGGGGTCCTGCTGCTTGACGGCAAAGACGATGACCATGACGACCAAGACTGCCAAAAGGATTCCTAAGGCAATTTTAAATGGGCGATGGCTGGGCTTTTTGTTTTTTGGCAGCTTGCTTTTGCCTGATTTAGCACCTAAGCCAGTTATTTTAGCGGTACTTGCCTGACCATTGCGAGCACTCAGTCGCTCCTGACTGCGGCTGGAACGTGTGTCATTGCTAATTGGCTGAGCGTTCATGCTGGAGCGCGTACCATTAGTGGTTGGCTGAGCTTTGATATTCAGATCGGCATTGCTCTGTGATGAGCGCTTGGCTTGCTTATCAAGCTTAAACGTTGGCGCAGCTTCTTTTTTAGCCGTGCGGTCAGTTTTTTTATCAAAGAAGAAATGCGTCTTTTTTTCTGGGCGCTTGTTTGGTTGATCGTATAGTTCAACTCGGGTTGGGCGCCGCTTTTCTTTATTATCGTGGTTGTCCAAAATATTCACCTCAAAATTATTTTGGCCGCGCAGTCAGCATAACGCGGCTGATGCCTAAACACAGGCTATTATACACCAAAAATATCAAAAACCGCTCGAACCAGGGCGTTCAAACGGTTTTTTATTGATAAATTAAAATATTTGTTTGATTAGTCTTGACTGGCAGGTTTTTGACCGTCCTTATGTTCCCAAGGATGATGGATGCCTTCTGCGACCAAGCGCTGATTGCCCTTGTACATGTCGTAGATTGTCCAGGCTAATAGCAGAACGATAACGATGATTACGATCCAGGCCAGCAGATCAGACGTGCTCTTTTGCCAGATGCCAAAGCCTTCAAAGGTATGAGGCAGGTTGTAGAGGTTTAAGAACGTCAGCGAAATAACTGACAGCCAACCACAGACCTTGACCCAGCCGGTATTTTTAAACTCGCCCATCTCGTCTTTGCTGTCAGTCATCAAAAGCAGCGGCAGCATTGAGAATGGCAAAGCGAAGGCCAAGAAGACCTGGGAGTTTTCCATCAGCATGTTTAGGGCTGCGTGTTGTTGAACGGCATTGTCCTTAGCAGTGAAGGCCACACACAGCAGCACGGGAACGACTGAGATCAAACGCGTAACCAGCCGCCGAGCCCACAATGGCATCTTCATGTGCACAAAGCCTTCCATGATAACTTGACCAGTCAAGGTACCGGTAATCGTAGAGTTTTGACCAGAAGCCAGCAGCGCAACCGCGAACAGCGTTGACAGCAGACCGGACTTGGCTACTGAGATCAGAATCGGGTTGCTCAGCATTGACGTGTTGCTCAATGCCTCGTAAAGGCCAAAGAAAGAAGTATCCTTAACCGTACCAGACTTAAATACGGCAACCCCCATGATCAAAAGCAGACAGTTGACCAAAAAGGCTGCTGACAGCTGAATGTTGGAGTCCCAAGCCGTAAAGCGAATCGTCTGCTTGATGTCTTCAGCGTTGGTGTGGTCGATCTTGCGCGTTTGTGAAATAGCCGAGTGCAGGTAGAGGTTGTGAGGCATTACAGTTGCCCCAATGATCCCCAAAGAACCTGATAAAGGAGTAATGCCCAAGCGTTCCGGACTGGTAGCAACGGCCTGAGATGAAGGAAGCAGGCCAGCAAAAGCAGCACCCCAGTTCGGATCAGACAAGGCAACCTCATAAACAAAGACGAACAGGATAACCAGAATCAAACAGACAACAATGGCCTCGATCTTGCGGAACCCGATCTTGGTTAAGAGCAGCAGCACCAGAACGTCCAGCACCGTGATGAAAACGGCAACGGTTAGTGAAATATGGAATAAAAGATTTAAGGCGATGGCCGCCCCAATAACTTCGGCAATATCGGTTGCCATAATTGCAAGCTCGGTCATAATCCATAAAACAATGCCGAGCGCCTTCCCTGTACGAGCTCGAATGGCTTGCGCCAAGTCCATTTCACTCACGATCCCAAGTTTGGCAGCCATGTATTGAAGCAGCATCGCAATCAAACTTGAAATCAGGATGGTCGTCATTAAAGTATAACCGAATGCCTGACCACCAGTGATCGAAGTAGACCAGTTGCCGGGATCCATATAGCCGACAGCCACTAATGCGCCAGGTCCAGAATAGGCTAAAAGAGTCTTCCAGAAACCTTTACCTTTTGGAACTTCAACGGTGCCGTTGATTTCTTCAAGTGATTTGCCGTTAGCATACTCAATCAGTTTGTGCTTGCGGCGTTGGTCATTCGTGTTGTTATCCACGGTAAACCCACCTTTCTTAATTAAACTTTGCATTACCCAATAAAAAACGTTTAATGCAATAAAACACCTTTGTTAGGCTAACATAAAAATTAAAGTCCCGCAATGTAAGAATGCCTATCTAACAGTATTTTACAGCATTTTTACATTGATAATCAAATGATAGCAGTCTTGATATGCTTAATATTGAAACGCTTACGATTATTTGTCGCGAAAACTTCAAAAAATTTTAACCACTGAAAATCAAGCGTTATCATACAGTTAAACGATTGCTTAATGTTAAGCGATTATCAAAAAAGATGATAACCGGTTGACATACGTTTGAGATCTGGATTATACTATTGGCAAAATTTAAATTAATGTTTTCACAAAGAAAGAGGTATAAATCGATGAAGGCACTTGTATTACAAGGTATTAAGGATCTTGCCGTTCAAGAATATGACGTTCCTGAAATCAAGCCAGATGAAGTTTTGATTCACACGGCCTACGCTGGTATCTGTGGTACTGACAAGGCACTGTACGCTGGTCTGCCAGGCTCTGCTTCAGCCGTTCCACCAATCGTACTGGGTCACGAAAACTCTGGTGTCGTAGCCAAGGTTGGGGATGCCGTTACCAATGTCAAGGTTGGCGACCGCGTGACCGTTGACCCTAACATCTACTGTGGTCAATGCAAGTACTGCCGCACCTCACGTCCAGAACTGTGTGAACACCTGGATGCCGTTGGGGTTACCCGTGACGGTGGTTTTGAGGAATACTTTACTGCTCCTGCCAAGGTTGTCTACCAAGTTCCTGACAACGTTTCTTTAAAGGCCGCTGCCGTTGTTGAACCAATTTCTTGTGCAATGCATGGTGTTGATCTGCTGACGACGCACCCATACCAAAAAGCACTGGTTCTGGGGGATGGCTTTGAAGGTCAGCTGTTTGCACAGATTCTGAAGGCGCGTGGTATTCATGAAGTAACGCTGGCTGGCCGCTCTGATGAAAAGCTGGCTAACAACCGTGAACACTTTGGCGTTAAGACGATCAACACGACTAAGGAAGAAATTCCAGCCGACGCGTTTGACATTGTCGTTGAAGCCGTTGGTCTGCCACAAACGCAGGAACAATGTCTGGCAGCTGCTGCTAAGGGTGCTCAAGTACTGATGTTTGGTGTTGGTAACCCTGACGCTAAGTTCTCTGTCAACACTTACGATGTCTTCAAGAAGCAACTGACGATTCAAGGTGCCTTCATCAACCCATACACGTTTGAAGATTCAATCGCACTGCTGGCTAGCGGCAAGGTTGATCCATTGCCACTGTTCTCTCACGAACTGGCATTTAATGAAGTTGAAGACTTTGTCAGCGGTAAGTTGGGCAAGGTTTCCAAAGCCGTTGTCAAGGTTGGCGGCGAAGAAGCCTAACTCCTTTAGATAAAATGTTCAAAACGGTCGTCAAAATGACGGCTGTTTTTTTATCTCCTAAAGTTGACACGGTGTCACTATCGCGGTATGATCACATGGTAGTTGACACGGTGTCACTTGACAGGGAGGGGAATTCAGATGCCAACCAGTACTTTTGAAAATCTAAATCATGAAAAACAGAAAAAAATCGAGCAGGCGCTGCTGCATGAGTTCAGCGAGCATTCACTGGCAACGGCACAGGTCGCACGGATCGTTAAAGAGGCTGAAATTGCCCGTGGCGCATTCTATAAGTATTTTGCCGACTTAAAAGATGCCTATCAGTATCTGTATGCCAAGGCAATGCGAGACATTCACCAAAACGTGGCAACTGCGCCACATCAGCTGATGAGTGCTCAGGACTATTTTGAACAGACGCGTGAATTCGTACAAAAAGTCCATGGCAGTCGCTATTATGATCTGATCAAGCTTCATCTGCGGTGCAATGAAGGAATGCTGCCGCTGCGCCCAGTCTCAAGGATTCCGGCCCTGCAGTGGACCATCATGACGATCAATCATGAGGCAATCAAGGAGTGTCTGAATTTTCCCGCTGAACAGGCAATGATTCTACAGCGCTTGTTGCAGGCTCTGCAGCGCTTATTAGAAAACGAAGGTGATTAAAATGTTTCTGGCCGTTAAGGAAATTCGTCATGAGAAGTTAAGATATGGTCTGATTATTGGCATGATCGTCTTGATCGGCTATTTAATGTTTATGCTGATGGGCATGATGCTGGGGCTGGCCAATGAAAATACGGCCGCAATCGATTCATGGGACGCCAAGAGCGTGGTTTTAAACAAGAATGCTAATATCAGCCTGAGCCAGTCGCTGATCGCCAAACAGGAGCTGCCTGAGCTGAACGATCACCAGGCATTAGTCGGCCAGACGCCGGCAGTGATTGAAAGAGCCAAGGGAGCGACTGACAAGCAGACGATTCAGTTTGTTGGTCTGGACAGCTCACAGTTTATCTACCAAAGGAAAATGAAGCTCAGCAGCGGTCACAAGCCGCATGGTAAAAATCAGGTCGTGCTCGATGAAGGGTTAAAGAGCAAAGGCTATCGGTTGGGCGATCAGATTACGCTTAACGGCAGCGCGCAAAAATATCGAGTCGTGGGTTTTGCCAAAGATGCCAAGCTGAATATCGCCTCAATCGTCTATGGCAGTCTGACAACCTGGCAAACGCTTAAAGGAACGGGTGATCAGTTCGCGGCCAGCGGAATTTTTTCTGATCAGAAGCAGACGGTCAAAAACAAAAATCTCAAGCAATACTCCATCCATACCTTTATTGACAAACTGCCCGGCTATGCAGCGCAGAATATGACCTTTGAGTTTATGATCGCCTTTTTGATGGTGATCTCGCTGATCGTTATCACCGTTTTCCTATATATTCTGACGATGCAAAAGATTCCCAACTATGCAGTCTTAAGAGCACAGGGAATTCCGGCAGCTTATCTGATCGGGGCAACGATTGGTCAGGCGGTGATCTTGATGGTCAGCGGTACGCTTGGCGCATTGCTGCTGATGATCGTCTCCAAGGCAGCAATGCCAAGCTCGGTGCCAATGCTGATCAATTGGCCGCTGACTGGGATCTTGAGCCTGGCATTGGTTGTTTTAGGCGTTGCCGGCTCATTGCTGCCGGTCCGCATGATCAGCCGAATTGACCCCTTAGATGCAATGAGATAGAGGTGAGCAGGATGACGGCAATTGAATTAAAAAACATTAACAAAGACTATGGGACGGGCATCAGCAAGGTTCAGGTGCTTTCAGACGTCAGCTTCAAGGCGCACAGTGGCGAACTAAGCTTGGTTTTAGGGCCCTCTGGATCAGGCAAGAGTACTTTTTTGACGATTGCCGGTGGTCTGCAGCGGCCAACCAGCGGGCAGGTGCTGATTGATGGTCAAGACATCAGTCGATTTTCCGAAAAGCAGCGAGACGAGATTCGCTTAAATCAAATCGGGTTTGTACTGCAGTCCTATAATCTGCTTTCCTATCTGAGCGTTGCGGATCAGTTTGCCCTGGTTGATCGTGTTCATAAAGGAAACCTTAGTCCAGATCGGCTTGAGAAACTGCTGCAGGAACTGGGGATCGATCAGCTGGTCAATAAATTTCCCGATGAGCTTTCAGGCGGACAAAATCAGCGGGTCGCCATTGCCCGTGCGCTGTATACCGATCCGGCAATTATCCTGGCTGATGAACCAACGGCTGCCTTGGACAGTGAACGGGTTAAAGTCGTAGGACGCTTGATGAAGGAAATGGCAAAGCAGTATGACAAGGCAGTGGTCGTTGTTACTCACGATTTGCGGTTAAAGGATTTTGCCGATCGCATCTATCAGATTATGGATGGCAAGATGACCGAGCAGCCGTTGAATGCTTAGATAACTGCTGATTTTATATTAAAGCGCATTATGCCGGTCAATGACTGGAGTAATGCGTTTTTGCTTTACAGGCCGACAAGAATAATTGCCCGAATAGACTGGATCTTTTACAATTTGAGAGACAGTTTTTGAAGACAGCAGAATGTAAGGAGTTTTTTATGGCATATTTGGAGCTTCATGATATCCATAAGTCATATTTCCTGGGAAAAGAAGAGTTTCCGGTTCTAAAAGGGATCAATCTTGAATTTGAACGGGGAGAATTTGTCTCAATCCTTGGAGAATCCGGGGGCGGCAAATCGACGCTGATGAACATCATTGGCGGACTGGATCGTGAATTTGATGGTGAAGTCATTGTTGATGGCCAAAAGCTGGATCATCGGCAGGAAAAACAGATGGATAACTACCGGCGGGCAACGATTGGCTATATCTACCAAGCCTATAACCTGATCGCGCATCTGACGGTTCTAGAAAACGTGCTGATTTCTTTGGATATGACGGATCTAACGGCAGAAGACCGCAAAAAGCGTGCAGTATCGCTGTTAGAAAAAGTTGGCCTGAAAGATCAGCTGCGTAAATACCCTCATCAGCTATCCGGCGGTCAAAAACAGCGCGTTGCCATTGCCCGAGCCTTGGCAAGCGATCCGCAAGTCATTATCGCTGATGAGCCGACTGGAGCCTTAGATCGGCAGAATACGCAGGAAGTATTGGAATTGCTGGACAGCATTGCTAAAGACGGCAAGCTCGTTATCGCGGTAACCCACTCTCAAGACGTTGCCAACCATGGGACACGGATCGTTCATTTGGCAGATGGCGTTATTGATGGCGATCAGCGCTTGCGGCCAGCCTATGATCTGCCGCAGGAACCCACGCAGCTTAATTCGCGTCCGTTACCGGCATTGGCCAGCTTTAAGACGGCTTTTAAGCATTTTAAATATAATTTTTGGCGCAACTCGCTGATTATGCTGGGAACGGCGATTGGTTTGTTTGCTGTGCTGCTGTTCAGTGGTCTGGGTAATGGCGTCAACGGCTACATTGAAAATCAGATCAATTCGCTGGCTAATCCACAGGTTATTACGGTTCTGCGCAATACCAACGGCAAAAAGATGAATCAGGATCAGCTGCAGGCTTCAATGCAGAACATGGCAGCCAATCCGCAGGCAATGTTTTTGAAAAATCAAGACTTGAACCGCTTGAAAAACATTGCCGACGTAGCAAAGGTTCAGCCGGGGTACTCAATTGCGGCCTATAAGATAAACTATCAAGACAAGGTGCAAAGCGGTACCAATCTTAACAGCTGGAGCAAGGCCTATACCACGAACTCAATCAAAAAAGGTCACATACCGCATGCCAATCAGATTGTTTTAAATAAGCAGCAGGCGATTCAGCTGGCAGGCGCAAAGCATTATCAGCGCTTGTTGAATCAAACCGTGACGATCACGTTTAACTGGGTCAATGCTGACGGCCAGCCAACGCAGTCAACGCGGAACGTGAAGGTAGTCGGCTTTACTTCGGGAGTTTCGGCAACCACGGCGATGAGCTATCAGACAATCAAGAGCATGCTCAATGAAAGCGGTGCGTCAACGCAGCCCAACTATGCTGCCGTCAGCGTAAAATCGCTGGACCAGGTTGATAAGACGGCGGCTAAGATCAATAATCTGCGAGATGCAAAGACCAACAAGCGAATTTTAGGCGCAATTACGGTTGGCTCGATGCTCAAGACGGTCAACACCTATGTTCAACTGGCAACAATCGTCTTGGCAGCAATTGCCGGGATCTCCTTATTGGTATCGGCTTTGATGATTATCGTAACCATGTACATGTCGGTTTCAGAACGAACCAAGGAGATCGGCGTGCTGCGGGCGTTAGGTGAACGCAAGGTGGACATCAGGCGTCTGTTTACCGCTGAATCATTGTTTATCGGCTTTTTCGCGGCAATTTTGGCTTTGGTCCTGGCGTATGGCGCGCAGCTGATCTTGAATCATGAACTGTATCATCTGATCAAGTACGATATCGTTCAGATTTCACTGGGCAACGTCTTGTTTGCTTTGGTTAGCGCCTTGCTGATTGCTTTTCTGGCGGCCTTATTGCCAGCCCGGCGCGCCGCTAGATTAAATCCGATCAAAGCTTTGGCGGCCGATTGATTGCATAATATTCAAGCACCAGCTGAAAAAAGCCGAATAAAAACGACAGACTGGCTTTTAAGTACTTTCATTTCATAGTATTATAAAACCAGTGAATTATTATGCATGTTGGAGGGGTACAATGGATCGTAAAGAAAGACGTCAATTGATTCAAGAACTGGTAACGCAGCAGCGGATCAACACGCAGCATGATTTGTTGGCAATGTTGGCTGAGCATGGCATTGATGCTACCCAAGCCACGATTTCTCGCGATATTCACGCTCTGAACATCGTCAAGGTTAGTGATCAGCATGGACATACCTACTATTCAATCCTGCATACTCATGCGGATGAATATCAGCGGCTGTTTGATGGCATCAGTCATAACGTTGAGAAGGTTACCAACGTTCAATTCATCAATGTTATTCAAACGACATTGAACTCCAATTATGCAACCGTGCTGGCTGGTCTGTTCGATAACGCGCAGCTTCCGGAAGTCGTTGGTACGCTTGCCGGCAATGATACGCTTTTGACCATCAGTAAAAATAATGAAGATGCTCAGGCAATCAATCGTTTGATTAAAGAACACATGACCGAAGACTAAAAAGCGCACTGGATTTTTTCCAGTGCGTTTTTTTATGATGATTTAACGATTTTTTCAGCATGACTGACGACATCGGCAATCAAAGTCATGACTTTAGGGTCCTGTAAATGATAAATGATGGTTTTGCCATGCCGAATCTGCTTAACCAGCCCATATTTGCGCAGCAGCTGCAGTTGATGAGAAACGGCTGACTGTTCCCAGTTTAAGGCTTTGCTGATTTCGGAAACGCTCATTGAATGCTGAATCAGCAGATACAGCAGCTGCAGTCGTTTGGGATGTCCTAAGAGCTTGAACAGACGGCTGATTTCATCCAGGTCTTCGATTTCCATTGAACGGTAATTGATCACAACACCACTTACTTTCTTGGTAACGATGTACTAAACGTTATGCTTTCAATAATAGGTCGCTGCCATTTAAATTTCAAGCAGCGCAAAACGGTGCGTCAAATGCTAAAAATGATTTTGGTAAAACAGCCAGACGGAAACTAATCCGACTGGCTGTTAAGCTTCAAATACGATGAATTACAGGCTCAGCTTCTGACCAACGAAAATGACGTTTGGATCGCTGATGCCGTTTTGCTTGGCCAGCGTCTGCCAGTTTAAGCCATTGGCCAAGGCGATGCCATAAAGCGTGTCGCCGGACTTGACCGTGTAGCTGCCGTTGCTGCTGGCTGAAGAAGCAGTCTGAGAACTGGTGGCAGTTGCCGTGGCGCTGACCTTGATTACCTGACCCACGTAAATGTCATTCGGGTTGCTGATGCTGTTGGCTGAAGCCAGTGCCTGATAGGTCGTCCCGTATTTGGCAGCGATGGCAGATAATGTGTCGCCAGCCTTGACCGTGTAGGAAGCGGCAGTCGTTACAGTACTGTTTGCTGAAGAACTGGTTGAGCTATTGGTCGAGGCATTTGAGCTGACTTTAAGAACTTGACCAACATAAATCAAGTTGGGATTGCTCAATGAATTCAGTGAAGCCAGCGTACTGCTGGAAGTACTGTAGCGAGATGCAATGGCAGACAGCGTATCGCCAGCCTTAACGGTATACGTACCGGCAGTCGTTGCAGCAGTCGACGATGATGATGATGACGAGTTGGTTGTCTGGCTGTTTTTAAGCTTCAAGACTTGACCAACATAGATCAGATTTGGATTGCTCAGCTGGTTAAGCGAAACGATCTGGTTAACCGTCGTATTATACTGGCTGGCAATGGTAGACAGCGTGTCGCCTGATTTAACGGTGTAGCTGGCAGCTGATGCTTCCGTGTTCGTCGTAGCAGAACTGGACTGGCTGGAGGAGCTGGAGTTTGAGCTGCTGCTCTGGTTGACCAGCAGGCGTTGGCCAACATAAATCAGGTTCGGATTAGAAATACTGTTCAATTGTGCCAGCGTACTGGAAGTCGTGGAGAACTTCAAGGCAATTCCAGACAGCGTGTCGCCGCTTTGAACGGTGTAGTAGCCGTTGGAGCTGTCGGCATTGCCACTGTTGGAGTAGTTGTAGTCATTCTTGTTGTTGATAACGGGCTGCTTGCCAGAAAAGGCGATGTTGTCAAGCTGAGTCAGATTGTACATCTCTACCAGCTTGATCAAAGATGAGGCATATGATGGATCGGTAGCATAGCCGTCTGCCTGCAGCTTGCGCGCTACGCTGGCATAGGACTGATCGCCCAGCAGGTTGGCGTAGCGGCTGTTGCTGTAAAGGAAGTTGCCGTGATCTTCAACGGATTCAGAGTTGTTGGCGTATTTACGGAAGTTGTCATAGATGTAGTAGCTTTGACCATTGTAGACCTCCCGCGTCTGCATCGTAACATACTGACCGTTGTAGCTGCCCTTGATCCCAAACAGGTTGTGAGCTTGCGTGGAAAGCGCTGATTGTCCCCAGCCGCTTTCCAAGATAGCCTGGGCAACGGTAACTGAAGGCAGAACGCCATACTTGGTCCAGCCATTGATGGCACCTTGCGCCACGCTTTCGATGAAGTTTTGCGACTTGGCATTGCTGCTGAAGTAAAGCGAGCTCAAGTCGACCTGATTGCTGGCAGTGTCGGTATTGGCAGCCGCTAAAGTCGTAGTTGCGGCGGCTGCTTGGCTGGAACTGGATGCAGCATCACTGGTCTGA
Organism: Limosilactobacillus sp. WILCCON 0051; assembly: GCF_039955095.1. Lineage (NCBI taxonomy): Bacteria > Bacillati > Bacillota > Bacilli > Lactobacillales > Lactobacillaceae > Limosilactobacillus > Limosilactobacillus allomucosae. The sequence continues at coordinate 2,326,343 of NZ_CP154878.1, read as the reverse complement.
GTGGCAGCCGCACTTTGAGCCGCATTGCTGGAACTGGCAGCGCTGACGCTGGATGCAGCAGCCGTAGCTGATTCAGCAGCGGAGCTGGCTTGAATGGCGGTGCTGGCAACGGCACTGGCAGCTGAAGCAGAACTTTCAGAAGTCGCTTGCGCACTAGTGGTACTTGCGGCACTGGCCTGGCTGGCGCTGGATGCGGCAGCGCTGGTCTGACTGGCAGAATCTTGACTGGCATCCGAGCCATTGGTACTGCCAGAGACCGTAATCTGATGAGTGGTTTGATCAGTCTGATCGGCGTGGGCAACTGAGCCGGCCGCCGTCAGCATGGTTAAAGCGGCGATGCTGGCAAAGACCCATTGCCGGCCGCTCTTGTACATCTTATAATGCTGATGCGTTTCGTCGATGATTGGATTTTTCATACGTGAGCATACTCCTTTAAAAAAACTAGCTGATCAGTGGTTAAGTCGGCTATATATTTAGAAATTATATTTTTTAATAATTCGTTAAGAATAGCAGCTAATTAAAAAGTAGCATTCACAACGGGTTACGTCAATTGATTTTTAAATGAAAACGACCAAAATCTACTATAAATTAATAGACTTTTATGCTTGAGAAATTTCTTCACTGATCGAACTATTAAACAAAGAATTACTTTTTGACTATTAAAAGTATGAAAATAAGATTTAAGAGCTGCGAAAGCGATTCAAATCTTTTTGATAAACGATTGACAAAAGAAACTAAAACAAGTTAAAATAATTCTCGATGAAATTGATAAACGTTTATCAAAATGTCTGTTGAGAACGTTAAATACAACTTTTAGGGGAAAACAACATGGACAACAAAAAGTCGATTGTGACGAAACTGGCTTTTCTGTCGGTTTCTTTCATGGTGACCAGTGCGTACGCGATTCAGGGATCGCTGCCACAGTTGAAGGCGGCTTTGCATATCACGCAAACGCAGTCTGAATACCTGGTTACCACACCATCTTTTGCCGTTATGATCTTTGTGGTACTTTCACCGCTGCTGCAGTCTTGGTTCCACATTTCTGACAAGAAGATCATCATGCTGGGGGTCTTCATCGTTGGCCTGGCTGGGCTGGTACCAATGTTTGTCAGCAACTATGGCATCGTCTTGGCATCGCGATTGGTCTTAGGGGCTGGTTATGGTCTCTATAACTCGCAGGCCATTTCAATGATCTCAGTTTGGTATGAAGGTAATGAAAGAGCTCAAATGCTGGGCTGGCGGGCAGCTGCCGAACAGATCGGTCAAGCCACGACCCTGTTTATTGCCGGCTTGCTGCTGAGCTCATTTGGCTGGCGGCAGTCATTTTTGGTCTACGCACTGGCCTTCTTGGTTCTACTTTTCTTTGCTGCCCGCGTTCCAGACGACAGCAAGGTAGAAGCAGCTGAGGAAAAGGAAGAAAAACAAGAAGCAGAATTGAAAGAAGCCGTTGAAGGCGAAGACAAGGGCAAGATCAGTCCAGTCGTCTATCTGCTCATCTTGTTTGCCTTCCTGCTGGTTGTTGACTATGTCGGCATGGAAAATCGTTTCTCTGGGGTAGCGGTCGCCATTAAGGGTGCCAGCTACACTGGATCTTCCAACTTCTTGTCGTTGATGCTGATTGGAGCAACGCTGGGTGGTTTGTTCTACGGCTCAATCAAGAAGGTCATGGGATTTGGGACGGTTTACTTTGGCCTGGTTCTGATGGCAATCTCGAACTTCCTGTTTGCCTATGGTGCCAGTCACCGCAGTTTCGTGATGCTGGTCATTGGTCTGCTTTTGATTGGGTTCCCATTACAGCTGGTCTCTCCTTTGATTTTTAACCTGCTGCCTGATCTTGCGCCTGCTAATCGGCAACCGCTGATTACCTCGATGATTCTGATCGGTTTTAACTTCGGGGCCTTCTTCTCACCAACGATTGCTGAATGGACCAACCACATTATGGGACAGCCGCAAGCTGGTTTGAGTCTGGCAGCACCATTCGTACCATACGGAATCGGCCTGCTGGTGATTGCCTTGATTATCTTTATTGCTACTCGTCGTCAAGCTAAGAAAAACTAATTTATATTTTTGGAGGATTAAACATGCCAATTAAGAACAAAGCCATGCTGATCACCTACTCTGACTCACTGGCTAAAAACATCAAGGAAACGCATGAAGTCTTGAACGAATACATCGGTTCTGCAATCGGTGGCGTTCACCTGCTGCCATTCTTCCCATCAACTGGTGACCGTGGCTTTGCACCTTATGACTACACGGTTGTTGATCCAGCTTTTGGTAACTGGGCTGACGTTGAGGCATTGGGTGAAGAATACTACCTGATGTTTGACTTCATGATCAACCACATTTCCAAGAAGTCGGTTATGTACCAAGACTTCAAGAAGAACCATGACGACTCCAAGTACAACGACTTCTTCATTCGTTGGGAAAAGTTCTGGGCAGCTGCTGGTCCAGATCGTCCTACCAAAGAAGACGTTGACTTGATCTACAAGCGTAAGGACAAGGCACCAATGCAGGAAATCAAGTTTGACGATGGTTCCGTTGAACACCTGTGGAACACGTTTGGTGAGGAACAAATCGACATCAACGTTAAAAGCAAGGTAGCCCAAGAATTCTTCAAGCAGACGCTGACTGACATGGTTAAGCACGGTGCCGACCTGATTCGTCTGGACGCCTTTGCCTACGCCGTTAAGAAGATCGGTACCAATGACTTCTTCGTTGAACCAGAAATCTGGGATCTGCTGAATGAAGTACGTGAGATCCTGGCTCCTTACAACGCAGAGATTCTGCCAGAAATTCACGAACACTACACGATTCCTGAAAAGATTTCCCAACACGGCTACTTTGTATATGACTTCGCTCTGCCAATGACGACGCTGTACACGCTGTACTCTGGCAAGACCAACCGCCTGGCTAAGTGGCTGAAGATGAGTCCAATGAAGCAGTTCACGACGCTGGACACTCATGATGGGATCGGGGTCGTTGACGCGCGTGATATCTTGACTGATGAAGAAATCGACTACGCTTCCAACGAGCTTTACAAGGTTGGTGCCAACGTTAAGCGCAAGTACTCTTCAGCTGCCTACAACAACCTGGACATCTACCAGATCAACTCAACGTACTACTCCGCATTGGGCGATGACGACCGTGCATACCTGCTGGCACGTGCCTTCCAAGTATTCGCCCCTGGTATCCCAATGGTTTACTACGTTGGTCTGCTGGCTGGCTCCAATGACCTGGAACTGTTGGAAAAGACTAAGGAAGGTCGGAACATCAACCGTCACTACTACACTAAAGAAGAAGTGGCCAAGGAAGTTCAGCGTCCAGTCGTTGCCAACCTGCTGAAGCTGCTGAGCTGGCGCAATGAATTTGCTGCCTTTGATCTGGATGGTTCAATTGACATTCAGACGCCAACCGAAACAACGATTACGATTACTCGTAAGGACAAGGAAGGCCAAAACGTAGCAGTTCTGGAAGCCGATGCAGCCAACAAGACGTTTACGATTACGGCTAATGGCGAAAAGGTCATGGAACAAAACTAATTAAAGGTCTGTTTCAGCTGATCTGCCGAATAGTTCACAAAAATCGCATGAGCTTAAAGCTGATGCGATTTTTTATTTTAAAAAATGACGAATTGTCGTAAATTGGTCTATAATAGTGTGACAATCATTTCAACGAGGTCAAGAATATGGTAGCTAAACTAAAAGATGTCGCCAAGCTGGCTGGCGTTTCAGTCACGACGGTTTCCCGCGTCATCAACAACTATGGATCGCTAAGCGAAAAAACCATTAACAAGGTGCATGAGGCAATGCGTGAGCTGAACTATCAGCCCAATGCTCTGGCGCGAGCGATGCAGGGGAAGCCATCCAAATTTATCGGCCTGATCTTCCCGAACATTATTAACCCATTCTATGCGGAATTAGTAAATGATCTGGAATATCGTCTGTTTGCTAAGGGCTATAAAACGATTATTGCCTCATCAGCCCAAAATCCAGATATTGAGCATGACTACCTGGCGATGCTGATGGCCAACCAGGTCGATGGCATTATTTCAGGCTCGCATAATCTTGGAATTGAGGAATATCAGCGAATCAAGGCCCCAATCGTATCGTTTGACCGCTATCTGGCCGACAATATTCCAATCGTGTCGGCTGACAGCTATCGTGGCGGACAGATGGCAGCTGAGTACCTGATTGCTAAAAACGTCAGTCATCCAGCAATTTTGATTGACGAGGATACCTCGGTCTCGCCAACGCTTAATCGAGTCCAGGGGGCAATTGACTGTTTTTCCGCCCACCAAATCGAGTATGTGCCGCTGGATGCCAAGAAAACGAATCTTGAAACGATATTTCCTGGGGAATATGATGGCGTGATGGCAACCAATGACGTTGATGCCTTAAAGATCATGCGTCTGGCGGTACGGGCCGGCAAACGAATCAATAAGGACTTCCACGTTACAGGGTATGATGGCTCCAAGATGATTTGCGAGCTGACGCCAGAATTGCCAACGGTTCTGCAGCCGACTGCCGAGTTGGCGGATCTGCTGATCGATACACTGATGAAACGCATCAAGAATCCAGAGGCCAAGCTGACACCTGCACCATTAGCGGTGGCTTTTCACTATCCAGAAGACAGATAAACGAAAATCGGGGCGTAATTGCTCGATTTTGGCGTTTTACGGCCGTTCAATGAAGAATTGGATGATTTATATGCAAATAAAAAACGCGCCTGCTAAGACGCGTTTTTTATTTATTAGTGCTTGGCCTGCATGAAGCGCCGCAAAAGACTGGCTTCCTCGTCAGTAGCGAGATCGCTTTGTGACTTGATATCATGCACGCGCTCAACCGACAATTGGCTGCCAAATGCGACTTGGTTGTCGGTCATTGCGTGGACCCGTTCGAATTCGATGATTTCTGCTGCAAGACTGTTGACTGGTTCGCTCATTAAAACTTTCTCCCTTCCTGGTCATCATTCATAATGACGATGGCTGCATACGTACGATATTACAATATTTATTGTAAACTTTTCTTTTCGTAGATGCTAGAAGGCTTGAACAATCTTTACGATCCCAATCACGATCAAGTAGAAAGAAATCAGCCAAACCATGGTGATTGCCGAAAGCATCGGCGAGAAGAGCAGAACTACGCCGATGATCAGTCCCAGAATGTCGAGGATGAACAAAAGCCAGTAGTAACCAACGTTTAGCTGACGGAAGAAACCGGCAATCGTTAATTCATTGGCTGAGCTGATAATGAACCAGAGCGCGAAGATGACGGCAATTACGGTCGTACCAAAGTTTTGATATACCAAAAAGACAATCCCTAAAATGATGTCTAGAATACCGGTACCGAGCAGCCAGCCGGAACGATAGCCGAGCCATTCCTGCATCTTGCTGCGGGCCCAAAGCTCATAGATCCCCAACAGCAGCAAGCCAACGCCAACTAAGATACAGAGCAGATGCAGCGATTTGTCTGGGTGCATGATTGAAACGCAGCCCAGTACTACCAGTACGATTCCCAAAATCAAACTGGCCCAGTCAAAACGCTTTTTGTATCCGTCCATTTCCATAATCATTACCCCCTTAGCGATCGGAATGCAAACACATCATGGATAATTGCAAAAATATAAAGAGACAATAACTAATCAAATGTTAACTACACTAGCCACATCACCACTTTTATGGGTGAAAGCGTTTTTATTTATACTTCTATTGTAACTTATTTTATTAATAACGGCATGAGAAATAAGGAACAATTGCCGCGATGTGTTACAATTTATGTATAGATTTTTATGTTGTCTGACGCACGAATACGGTCATTGATTTAGGAGCAAAAATTATGAATTGGAACTGGTTGGGATGGCTGCTTTGGATCGCGGCCATTGTTTTTATGATCTGGGTTACTCACTACATCCGCGTCAAGCAACTGATGCTGATTGCCAAGACGAAGCGCCGTTTTGACAAAAAATTGTTTGCACGTTATGTAGTGCTGGTTGTCTTGGCGCTTGGCTGGCTGGGCGGAATGGCATATCTGTCGTTTTTCCGGCGCGTTTCCTACGACGATACCCAAGCCGTTAAGATAACAACTGAATATGAAGCATTGCAGCTGAACAGTCAAGATAATGATTACTACTATGTGATTGCCAAACATGCTCAGGGCGGCACGCGGCCGATCGTTTCCTACACCTACTGGACGGATAATGCCAAAATGACGACTGACGCGCGGGGCACTACGATCGTTGACAGTGATCGCCTGGTTACTGGTCAGGCAGCCGGCTATCCTTGGAATATGAAAAAGCTGAAGGCCTATGACTCAAAAACGGGTCATGCTTTCGTTGCCGTAATGACGATCAAATATCGCAATACCGTCTTAAACGGGATGGGCGTTCGCTGCGGCAAGCTGGCTGATACGCATACGCTGATCAGAATTCCGGCTGCCAACATGGTTGATCAAAAAAAGTAAATAAATAAGTGGGTTTGTCAGGGCAAATCAACTGATTACATGATATAGTAAAAGGTGGATGCTAAAATTGCGACAGTGCAATGGCGAGCACACGATAAAAGGCGATGAACGACGCCTCGATCGCGAAGATTTGAACGATCAAAAGCTCACGGTAAGCGTGGCCACGTTCAGTAATTAATAAAAGGAGTACTTAGTACAATGATTCAAACGATTGATTTGAAAAAGGGCATGGTTTTTGAACGTGGCGGCAAGCTGCTGAAAGTTTTGCAAATCAACCACCACAAGCCAGGCAAGGGTAACACGTTGATGCAAATGGACATCCAAGACGTTCGGACTGGCTCCATTGTGCACACGACGATGCGTCCTTCCGAAAAGGTTGAACAAGTCAACGTGGACAAGAAGAATGCTCAATACCTGTACGATGAAGGCAACACGGCTGTCTTCATGGACATGGAAACCTACGAACAATACGAAATCAGTGATGAACAGCTGACTGAAGAAAAGAAGTACTTGGTTGAAAACATGCAAGTGCAAATGGACTTTGTTGGCAGCGAACTGGTTGGTATTGAACTGCCAACGACGGTCGTTCTGACGGTTGAACACACGGAACCAATGATCAAGGGTGCAACGATCGATGGCGGTGGCAAGCCTGCTACGATGAGCACGGGTCTGGTTGTCAACGTGCCAGCCTTCATCAAGAACGGTGACCAAATCATCGTCAACACGATGGATGGCAGCTACAAGTCACGGGCCTAACTAATAAAAAACGATTCGTCAAAACGGCGAATCGTTTTTTTTATTGGGCAAAGAAGCGCGGTTAATGATCTTGGTTGGGACTATAACTAATCCTGATTATCAGCCAGTTCATGCTCATCAATCCAATAAGTTCCCATATCATCGGCAATGACGACACGGCCGGCATGCTGAGGACCTTCGTTTTGGGTAAGCCCGATTTTGTTGAAAGCAAACGTAACGGTTAGATCGGCTTTGACCGCAATTCCCATGACCGCGCCAGTATCAGTATTGATTCCAGAAGGCATATCAACGGCGACGCAAAAAGCTTTTGCATCATTCATGGCTTTGATAACGTCGACGTAGTGTCCAGCAACCGGCCGATCAATGCCAATACCAAAGATTGCATCCACAATCAGTGAGGCCTCATCTAAAACGCTCAGGTCGCTGGTTTGCGGGATGCGATAGTATTGGCAGATATGGGCTTGAACCTGGTGCTCTTGGGAGGCATGGTCAGGATTGCCAACGTTGAGAATCGTTACGCGGGCACCGGCAATCTTCAGCAAGCGGGCGACTGCCAGACCATCGCCGCCGTTATTGCCGCTGCCGGCGACAACGACGACATGGCTTAAATAGATCGGCAGGGCATTGAGAATCTCATCGCGAACGGCCAACGCAGCTCGTTCCATCAAAACTAATGAAGGAATGCCGATGTGATTGATGGTGTAGCTGTCGCAGCGTTTCATCTGGGCTGCGGTAACGATTGGTTTTTCCATAAAAACTACCTCCAAAATTGGTTTTCTTTTAGCCTACCACTTTATTGAACCAACCTAAAAGCGGTACACTAAACATACTTAGACAAAAGAAGGTGAGCCTATGGATTTAAATGCATACCTGCCATATTTCAAAAGCATGATTGATCGTAAAATCGGCTGGACCATCAGTAATCCAGAAGATGGCATCGTACGTGTTGGCTATCCGCTGTATGACAAACCGATGCTTGAATTCACGCGCAAGTTCCGTGCCAGTGCGGAATATGATCCCCATTACCGCAAGACTTTAAAGGCTAATCGAATTAAGCCGCGCGTCGATGAAGAAACCGTTGCGCAAGTCTTGAAGTCGGATAATATTGGCTTGATTGGCGCGATGATCTCTTTAATCGTTGACTGGGAAGAAGTTGAGGAAGGAACCTGGGCTCAAGCGCTGCAGTCCGGTGAATTGTATCGTTTGACCAAGCGTTTGGCAGAACTGACCAGCCAACGTCCGCAGCCAGAAAAGTAGAGGAAATTTGATGAGCAAAAAAGATCAATATCCTGTCAGTCGCTATACGGGGCTGCCGGTTGAAGATGATGGCAATGGCGGTTATCAGCTGCATTATGATGCCAATGGTCAGATCAGGCTGCATACCTGGCGGACAGGGAAACATACCAAAGGAAGATTTCGGCGGATCGGTCAGTTGATGCTGACGGAAAACGGCTTGATGGTCATGATCGTTAAAAGCGAACCGATGGCATTCAAGGATCGTCACAGCGAGGTGCCGCTGGGACGATTCCTTTCAGCGGATGTTGATTCAGCAACGCTAGCCAAAGGACTGGCCATTTTGGATCAGCAGTCATAAGACAAGGCGCAATCGTAACGGCAACGATTGCGCCTTTTTTAGTAAACAGCGTTAAAATGGTTATAAATTCAGCTCTTGTTTGATAAGCTCGGCTAAGATGATTCCTTGGTTATGCTGCCGATCTTTTGCGCCATAAAGCAGAATCACGTTATCGGTCTGCAGATGCTTTTTGACGCTTGCCAATAAGTCTAAATAAGCAGGATTGCTGGCTAGTTCCTGCAAGTAGCGTTCCTTGAATTCGGCAAATCTAGTGGGATCATGATTGAACCATTTGCGCAGATCTTCGCTAGGGGCGGCTTCTTTAGCCCATTCATCCAAGTGGGCGTTAACTTTAGAGATGCCGCGAGGCCAGCGCCGATCGATCAGAATGCGCCAGCCATCCAGATCAGCGGGTTTATCATAGATGCGTTCCAGTTTTAATTTCAATTCCTGTCACCTCTTGGAAAAATAAATCATAAGACCATTAAAGCACTTTTAAAAAGGATGGTTTCGAATGCTTTCAGAATATCAAAAATTTTTCACGGACCGCCCCACCCCACAGATTGCCAAGGATCTTTTAGGACGGCTTTTGGTTTTCCATGGTCGCAAAGGCGATGTTGGCGGCTGGATCGTTGAAACCGAAGCCTATACCGGCGAGCAGGATTCAGCATCGCATGCTTTTGGGGGACGGCGAACTGACTATTCAGAGTCGCTTTATGGCATGCCTGGTAATCTTTATATTTATCAGATACGCTCGCATTACTGTGTCGATATTGTCGTTCAAGACCCAGAAGAGCCGCAGGGCATCTTGATTCGCGCCTTGGAGCCGGCGTTGGGCATTGAGCAGATGATTGAAAATCGCAGCCAGGATGGCTTTAACTTAACCAATGGACCGGGCAAGCTGATGCAGGCGCTTGGCGTGCAGTCGCGGTCAATGGATGGTCAGCCGATGGAGCATGCTGCGCTGCAGGTTGACTTAAGCACTGAGCGGCGGATTCCTGCAAAAATCATTGCCGGACCGCGAATAGGGGTTAATGCTCAGGGAAAGGACGCTCTAAAAAAATACCGCTTTATTGTAGCTGGTAATCCATATGTCTCAAAGATGAAGCGCCGTGATGCAGATGATTTAACGCATGGTTGGAGATGATTTGAATGTCGCTTAGTTATCAACAAATGAAGATTGCAGTACCATTGGTGATCAAGGCTGGCAATGTGCCTAGTATCGTTGGTGAGGCCGGGATCGGCAAATCGGCGCTGGTTGAAGAAATTGCCGCGTCAATGGGGGCGAAGCTTTATACGACGGTTGTCAGTCTATCGGAAAAAGGGGACCTGGCAATTCCGGTGCCACCGTTGACGGAGCGCTCGTTTGTAACCACTCAGCATTATGGCACGCTGGCTAATGTTCAGTTTGGCTATTCAGAAACGCTGGTGGCAATCGTCAAGCAGGCTGAAGCGCACCCTGACCAGCCGATTATCTGGTTTTTGGATGAGTTTAATCGTGGTACGCAGGCCGTGCAAAGCGAATTGATGAACCTGGTTCTGCAGCGACAGGTCAACTCGCTGAAATTACCGGATCAAGTACACATCGTCATTGCCGAAAATCCGGACAGTACGATGGAAAATTTTGCTGACAGCGACTATGGCGTGACGGCTGGAGATGCTGCCATTCGTGACCGGACCGTGCGCTTGGTCATGAAAGCTGCGGTTGATGACTGGCTTTTGTGGGCGCAACAGCCTCAATCAGATGGTCAGCCGCGGATTCATGAATTGGTTGCCAAATATATTCGGCTGCACCCTAATCTTTTGGCGCCAGTCGATCATGAAAAGGACCTTTATCCAACACCGCGAGCCTGGGCCCGGGTTTCTGGCAATCTGCGGCAGTTGGAACAATTGGATGAGAAAACACAGGAAACGCTGGCGGCTGATCTGTTCAGTGGTGATCTGGGATCGGAAGTCGGGGCTGCTTTTGCCAAATTTGTTGCGCAGCATGGTCAGCAGCTATCGGTTGCCGATTTGATCGACCATTCAACGCAGCTGCAGTTTGTTGCCGAAGTGGATCGATTAACAGCAGTAAGACAGTGGGTTAAGGAATTGACCAAGTATCCAATCACGCAGTACCCGGCTCAGTTTAAGAACTGTCTGTACGCGCTGAGTCCTGATGGCCGGTTTGCCGTAGTTCAGGATCTGGGGGAACAAGCAGCAGCTGCTGAACAGATTAAGGCACTTTATCAGGCTGCCAATGAAAATCCTGGCGGCGACCAAGAACAGCTGTATCGGCTCTTGGAACAGATTACAGTTGAAGCTGGTGATTAGATGACTGATTTGAATGAAACAGCAAGACAGCGCCTAACCAAGGCCGTCGTCAGTCTGTTGACAACGCAGCGGCTAAGTGGTGAGGTGCTGCTTGAGATGCCGCGGACCAGAAATCAGGATCTGGATGCGCCAATTGGCTTGGCATGGCAGCATAATCAGCTGGTCTTGGAATATAATGATCGCCAGTTGAACGAGCTGACGGCCGATCAATTAGACGTTAGACTGCAGCATGAGGTTCTGCATGCAATCTGGCAGCACCCATTACGATATGCCAGCAGTACGCATCCGCGCAGAGTGGCCTTAGCAACGGATATTGCCGTCAATCAATATTTAAAAACGCCACCCCAGGGAACCATGACGCTGGCTGACCTGGAAAAACTGCTGCAGCGGCCTTTAGCAGCGCATCGTGATTCCAGGTACTATCTGCGGATCTTGACGCATCTGACGCCGGCTGAGCAGGGACGAATCGAAAAAGCCTGGGGAAAGCTGGATGACAATGATCAAAGCGACTCGCAGCGCAGTGAAAAAAAGGCTGGCAAAGCTCAAAAAGCTGCTGCGAGTCATCAAGGCTGGCAGACGGATCAGTCGGTTGACAACCCAGACCTGCAAAAGGCACGATTAAAGGCGTTGCTGTCTAAAGCCTGGAAAAGCCTCAGTCAGAAGAATCGTGGCCTGTTACCGGGTGAGATTCAAGAAGAACTTGAGCGTTTGAGCAGCCCTGAGCCGTTAAACTGGCGTCAGCTTTTGATTCGGCTGCTGGGCAGGATCCCAAGCGGCAAACAGGATACACGCGCTAGGTTTAATCGTCGTCAGCCGCTAAGAATGGAGCTGCCGGGACAGATTGATCGCCTAAATGCTGATATCTATGCATTTGTTGATAATTCCGGTTCAATGAGCGATCAAGAAATTGCGGGTGTGTTAACCGAACTGCAGTATTTAACTGCTCAACTGAATTTGCAGGTTGAAATCATTCCTTTTGATGCCAGGGTACACAGTGAGCAGGCAACCCGTCTGCTGCCCGGAAAAAACGTGTCATACCGAAGAACTGGCGGTGGCGGGACTTGCTTTCAGGCAATTTTTGACTGGCTTCAAAAACAGCACGTCAGCCGACAGCAGGCAACGGTTGTGGTTCTAACGGATGGCTGGGGCGAAAGCGAGCTTGCAGTGCATGGCTATCGCAACGTCTTATGGCTGCTGAGTACGGAAAGCGAACTGTCGGTAAAGAGTCCGGCGATGCGCTCCGTTAAGATTGGAGGAATTTAAAGATGAACGAGTATCCGTTGCTTTCGCCAAGCTATCTAATGGCAGCGATGCGACATGATCAAACTTTCCAGCATGCAGCAGCAATGCTTCATGGTGACTGGGATCCCAATGAAGGCGGCCTGTTTCGAGAAATGCTGCAGGCAGCTGATATTGAAATGGCACGGGCACTGCAGCAGGCCGGCATGGTTAAGGGAAGATGGCAATTAGATGACTATGGACAGGTAAAAGATCTATTGGCGCTGCATGCTGAGTGGTTTTCGCCAACGGCCCGCAATGCACTGCTGGCCCCATTTGAGTAGCCAGAATCCTGCCTGGTGATTTTGTTTCACGTGGAACTTAAAAATTGTTATGATTGTTTTCATAAAAACGATGGATGGAGTGATATGATGACGATTGATTTGGCAAAGGCTAAAGATGACCTTTATGAAGCCGTTAATGGCGAATGGCTAAAAACGGCCAAGATTCCTGCAGATCGGCCGGCAACTGGCGGGTTTAACAGTTTGGTTGATGATATAGATAAAACGCTGATGAATGATTTCGATGTGTTTTTGAACAACCAAAAAAAGAGTTCGGATGCTCGCTTTAATGAGATGATCAAACTGTATGGCTTAGCCAAGGATTTTAAGCGCCGCGATCAAGAAGGTACGGCCCCATTAAAAAAGGCCCTGCAGCCAATTGAAAATCTGCAGAGCTATGCTGACTATCAAGCTCACTGGGCCGAATTGATGCTTAATGGCGTAACTTCTCCCGTAGCTTTTGATATTGATGCTGATATGAAAAACGCACAGGTCTATGCTTTGTTTGCCGGCGCCCCCAGCTTGATTCTGCCAGAAAAGAACTACTATGATCCTAAAAATCCACAAGGTCCACAATTAATGCAGCTTTGGACGGCGATGATGACCACGCTGCTGGATAAGCTGGGCTATGAAACGGCAGCAGCTCAAAAGCTGATTGAAGAGGCCAAGCGGTTTGATGCACTGCTGGTTCCTCATGTCAAGAGCGCGGAAGAATCAGCTGACTACAGCAAGATGTACAATCCACAAACACTGGCGGAATTTGCCGGTCACACTAGTCAATTGAACCTGGCCGCGGTAGTTGAAGAATTGATTGGCGCCAAGCCAAAACAGGTTATCGTAATGGAGCCGCGATATCTGGACGCGCTTGATGAGATCCTGGCTGGTCATTTTGAATGGTTCAAGAGCTGGCTTTTGGTCAATGAAATCAGTTCAATGGCTGGCCTTTTGACTGATGAGCTGCGTGAGATCAGCGGCCGCTTTAGCCGAGCACTTTCAGGAGCCAAGCAGCCTGCCGACCAGCGCAAATTTGCCTATCGCCTGGCACGTGGCACGTTTGATCAGGTAGTTGGCGACTATTACGGTAAAACTTATTTTGGACCTCAAGCCAAGGCTGACGTTCATCATATGGTTGAACAGATGGTGAAAATCTATCAGCAGCGGCTGGCCCAAAATGACTGGCTTGGCGAAAAAACGCGTGCCAAGGCAATTCTTAAGCTTGATCGGCTGGGAATTCAGGTCGGCTACCCTGATCAGATTCCAGCGCTTTATGATCAATTAAAGGTTGACGAGCAGGCTACGCTTTTGGAAAACATGATTCAATTGGGCAAAACGGCCGCCAAGGAAATGTTTAGCCGTTGGAATCAGCCGGTTGACCGCCTGCGTTGGGAAATGAGCGCCGCTACGGTTAACGCATACTATCATCCGTTTAAGAACATTATCGTTTTCCCAGCGGCGATTCTGCAGGCGCCATTCTACAGCTTAAAGCAGACCAGCAGCGAAAACTATGGCGGAATCGGCGCGGTAATCGCACACGAGATCTCGCATGCCTTTGACAATAACGGGGCTTTGTTTGATGAATATGGCAATCTGAATAATTGGTGGACGGAAGCCGATTTGGCGCACTTTAAACAACTGGCGCAAAAAATGATTGCTGAGTTTGATGGACTGCCGTTTGCTGGGCAAAAGGTAAACGGCAAGCTGACTGTTTCGGAAAATATTGCCGATGCGGGTGGCTTGAGCTGTGCTCTGGCCGCTGCCAAAGAAGAAGATGACTTTGATGCTCGGCAGTTCTTCATCAACTGGGCCCGAATCTGGCGAATGAAGGCAACCGATCAATACATGCAGCTGCTGCTTTCAATTGACGTTCACTCGCCAAACAAGCTGCGTGCCAACGTCCAGGCGCAAAACCAAGCTGAGTTCTACCAAGCCTTTAACGTTCAAGCAGGCGATGGCATGTACCTGGCTCCAGAAAAGCGGGTCAATATCTGGTAGCAGCTTTGAAAGGCGGATAAAATGGCTAAAACGATTAAAGTAGAGCGCGGTGATATTACCAAATATCAGGTTGATGCCATCGTTAATGCTGCCAACACGACACTGATGGGTGGCGGTGGTGTTGATGGTGCTATTCATCGGGCGGCTGGGCCAGCTCTCTATGCAGCCTGTGAAAAATTTCATGGCTGTCCAACGGGAGAGGCTCGGATAACGCCAGGCTTTCAGCTGCCGGCTAAGTATATCATCCATACGCCTGGGCCGATTTGGCATGGCGGTGAGCATGGTGAGGCTGATCTATTGAAAAACTCATACCGCAATAGTCTGCAGCTGGCTGAGCACTATCATTGCCAAACGGTCGCCTTTCCGTCAATCAGCACGGGCGTCTATGGATTTCCCGTTGAGCAGGCGGCAGTCATTGCGATTAAAACGATTCGTGAATTTCTGGCAGCCAGCCGCTGGGTTCAAGAAGTCATTATGGTGGCTTTTGATCCTAAAACTGAGGCTGCCTATCAAAAAGCACTTTAAAAAGACCCCTGGTTGGACAAGCCAGGGGTCTTTTTAAACAGAGTAGAAATCAGATGGTGTAAGTTAGGCAGACTGAATCTGAGCGGACAATTCAGACTCAGTTTGCCACTTATCCACAAGATATTGTGGATAAGTGGTGATATCTGTGGAAAACCCACAATATCTTGTGCTGCCAACCTGCAACGTCATTTAGTATAACGGTATCAAAATCAATTCGCAAGCAGCAAGAATTCAAATTGATCAAGCGACCAGCCCAATTCAAGCCATCGTTTAAACCTTTATGACGATTGAAGAATTTTTGGATTTGGTCAATCTGGCTGGTTTGACTTAACCGACTTCATCTTGATTTACCCTGACGGAAACGACTTTAACCTGATATTCTCCCTGTGGCGCGGCAACCAAGGCAGAATCTCCCGCACTGAGCCCGGTAATCGCTTTGCCCAGTGGCGAGTCAAATGCCAGTTTGCCTTGCAGAATATCGGCTTCCTGCCGACCAACCAGCGTATAGGTCTCAGTTTCATCGTCATCGTCATACTGCAGCTCAACCGTGGACCCCATGCCAACTTTACCGGTATCCTGCGGTGTGATGATTTTGGCATAGGTCAGCTGTTTGTTCAGATAGCGCAGTCGGCTTTCCAAATGTCTTAGATCCCGTTTGGCAGTACTGTATTCAGTATTTTCGGAAAGATCGCCTAAAGCCCGAGCAGCCTTGAGCCGTGCAATCTTTTCAGGCCGCTGTTTCTTGAGGGCCTCAATCTGGTCTTCGATTTGCCGGTAGCCGGCTGCCGTCATTTCTTGATAATAAAAGTTAGGGACTTTGATTTTTTTGGATGGCATTTAAATTCCTCCAATTTTATAGATCGTAAGCGAACGTGTGTACTAAGTAATTATGTTATGATAGTTATTGAAATTCAAGTTGAAGCAACAGGAGTGAAATATTTAATGGAGTATCAACAGAATCAAGCCCACGTACAAGCATTCTTAGTCGACGCGGCGTTTGATCGGTTGTCAAAAAATCAGCAGGAACATGCACAAAAAATCTTGCAGCAGGTCAATCAATTGATGGCAGATCGTCATCAGCTTGATGATTGTCACTGGACTGGCGCGGCATTGGCAGCCGTTTTGGATCACGAGCTCTATCAGGATGGGCAGGCACCATATCGTCAGGTGATTTCGACTATTCCAGTTTTAAAGGCCTATCAAAAGTTTTTAAAAGTTGAGCATGTCAAAGAGCTGGCTCAGGTAATGGATGAGCACCGCAAGACCATGCAGGCAAACTGGAAAGCAGCTGCCGACCAACCAGCTGCTGGAAAGGCACCGCGAGAATGGACGCCAGCAAGCTACCTGGCCTGGCAAAAAACAATGGTCGCTGTGGCCCCTAAAGCTGCCCTGCTTAAAAATATCGAGGGCCTTGATGAAACTGATGAGCAGTACCTGATCGATGAGTTTTTGACTCTGATGAACCAAGAAGCGCACCAGTGGCCTGATGGCTGGACTTTTGAGGCACTGCAGCAGGTGCTGGGGATGACGATGCCATTGGACCCGCACATCAAGCCATACCAAATCGTCAAGATCGTAGCTTTGTTTGATGCCTTTTTTGACTACCTGCATCAGCAAGGCGATCTTAACGATGATCAATATGCCATCGCCAAGCGGACGCTGTTGCACATGCAGCCAGCCCAAGAAGCACTGGCCTCGCTTGATCGCAAGGATCGTTTGACGCAGCTGGTATTGTCACTGGCTCAGGCAGAGGGCGTTGACATTAATGATCGTGAAACTGCGCAAAAATGGATGGCAACCCATCGGACGCTTTTGACCAGTTTTGTCGGGACGATCATGCATCCATGGCGTGACTATGATGCTCGTGAACAAAACAATGAGATGGCCAAGCGCGTTGCCGAAAAAAGAACGGCTTCCCAAACGCCAGCGGCTAAAACTGTTAAGGGCAAAAAGCACCCGCCAGTTGGCATTTCATTTCGGAATCGTCGGCAGAAAAGTCGTCGCAAACACTAGAAACCGAGGGGATTTTTATGAGTATTCAAATTCCAGAAAATATGGAAGAAGTTGCAATGAAGATCGCACAGTATCAAGTTCATGGCCAGCATTTGGAAATGGATGACGTCATTAAGGATGCCGTGCGTGATACCTTGCAGGAATTTATGGACGAAGCCTTGGAAGGTCATTATGACGACGTTGCCTGGGCAGGCGAAGATCTAGTGGTAACCGATATCATGGGTGAAAAAGTTGGCTCAGCCTCACCGGTTCATGCCAGCTTTATTGAAGATTTTAAGGCTGATGCCGATGAATTGGTGCTGCGCTTAGAACAACAGGCAGCGCAGATTGTCGGTGGTCGCTAAGCTGCTGCAGTCGTTCATATCTTGACAAGGCCTTAAATAGTGACGAGGGACCTCGCTAAGCAGCAGGGCGCTCATTATTAATCATGACTATTCAATAAAAAACGTCGAATCAGCTGCTTGCTGACTCGGCGTTTTTATTTGACTAAAGATGCTCTTTGACGTCATAAGGCTGGGCTTTGGCGTGATCGGCCGGCAAGGCGTCCTTGGCATAAAAGATGGCGTATTCTTCATCATCGGGACCTTTAGCGATGACCAGGTCGTCGATTTTGCGCTCTTTTTTAAAAATCTGTCCCTTGCGTACGGCTTCATTGTAGTCATGAATATTGGCAATCGAGTCGCCGGGATTAAAGAAGATTCTTGTCTCCATATTGACACCTCCATCAGCGTTAGCTTCCAGAAAACGCTTGCTTTTGGTTTATTATACCATTAGTCGCGGTATTTATGACGCAATGCCTGCAGATCAGAATCAGAAAGCTGCATGACTTCTTTAAGATACTGGTCAACAGTGCCGCTGATTTTTTGAATGGCATCCTGGGCCGTCTGCAGGTATTCCCGCTTAACGCTGGCCATATCAAGCGAATTTTGGATGTAGTTTGACGAAAAATGAGCAGCCGTCAGTTTCTGCTTGATGTCTTGCTGAACGTCTTTAACGAGCTCGTTGGTCAGCAGGTAGTCTTTGATGATGACATCAGGCTGCACCTTTAAGGCATTTAACAGCAGGTAGGCGCCAATACCGGTCCGATCCTTGCCGGCAGTACAGTGAAACAGAACGGGACGATCAGCCGGCGCGCTTAGCAGCTGCTGGAAAAAGTCGCGGTAGGCCTGTTGTGGACCAGGCTCAGCGACCATCTCATGATAGACGGTGCGCATATGCTGGCGGCCACGGGTCGGATCAGCATTCAATTCATCGCTAAAAGATGAGATTGACTGCGAGGCTCTGGTTTCGTCGGTTGAAAAGATAGGATTGGCGATGTATTCAGTGGCACCTGGGACTTGGTCTGGCTCTTTTTTGGTTTCGCGTGGTGAGCGCAGATCAATATCTTTAGCCAGCTTCATATCAGAAAAGTATTGCAGATCCTGACTGGTCAAGCGGTGCAGACTGCCAGAACGCAGCAGCCGGCGCCACTTGATGGTATGGCCGTCAAGCGTTGGATAGCCGCCAAGATCGCGATAGTTATAACCGCCGCTGATTGGCAGCCGACGAGTAGGAATTGGCATGAAAATCTCTCCTTTGTTTGGCTTGGCAGAAGCGTACTGAAGTGACCAGATATTATTGCTGGTCTTGGTTCAGCAGCTCTGCCAAAACCGGCGTTAAATGCTGGGCAATCTGTAAAGAGCCCTGCTGATCGGGGTGCAGGCCGTCAGTAAATGACTGACACCAGTTCTTGGTAGGAACGAATTCAGTATGACATTCCAAAGCGGTTTCTTCAATAATATCGGCATAGGTCTGAGCAAAAGGCACCATTAAGGCCAGTGGAACGTTTGGATAGACGGTCTTTACCTGTTTGACAAATGCCAAGTAGGCTTTTTGAAACTGCTGTCTGGCAAAACGTCGATCATTGACGCCCAGATTGATCAAAACCATATCGGGCATGACGCTGGGGTGCCATGGCGTTTGGGCGTCTAGATGGCTTAAGAACTGGGCTGCCGGGGGGACGTTGCCTACTGCGGATCTTAAAACGCCGCCTGCTGAATAGGCAATCCGATCGACATCGATTCCCAAGGCGTCGCTAACAAGACCGATATAGCAGCTTTCCGGGCGATAGTCGGTGCTGGGGCGCCTGCCATTTACCCAACAGCCAGCTGTAATTGAATCGCCAATGACGGTTACGCGTTTTTGTGGCTTAGGCGGGGTCATGACGGCTTGATCAGCAATCGAAATCGCGGCCACAGCCAGACCCTGGTTGCCAAGCCAGACATCATCAAGGTCGTTATTGCCAGCCGTGATGATCTCAACTTCAGCATCATCAGGCAGCGGCAGCTCAAAAGAAGCATTGCGGGTTGACCAGCGCTGCCAATTTCCATGATTGACTCGCACAGCCCAGTATTGTGGCGGCATTTGCGGATTGCCGTTATCTAAAGTCTCGATTCTCAGAACTGGACTGGCTTGCAGATGAAATTTGATCAGACTGCCAAGATTGGTCGTGTATAAGACGTTTTTTCCATGCAGCTGTTTAATGGTCCAGCGACCGAGCAGCAGAGTTTTTGTTTTTAACTGATCGGGGAGAATTTTTTTCATGAACGGCCATCCTTTCTCAGATTCTTTTGTTAAGTAAAATTTATTTTAGCATAAAAAATGGCGCAAACAGTTGCTAAATAAGGATTGTTAAAAAACCTACAAATCCCTTAAAAATAATAATGAAAGCGCTTATTGACAAATTGGCAAGGTGGGCGTAAGCTAATATTTAGTAAAAGTTTACTAACCGTTTATGGAGGTAGCTAGAGATGGATAAGCAAGAATTACTGAAAGAATATCAAGATGTTTTTAAGGGTGAAGCTAAGGATGTCTTCTTCTCACCTGGTCGAATCAATGTAATTGGCGAACACACTGATTACAATGGCGGTCATGTTTTCCCATGTGCCATCAGTCTGGGCACGTTTGGCGTCTATGGTCCGCGTGATGATGACAAGGTTCAGCTCTACTCAGCCAACATGGAAGGCAGTACGGTCGTTGAATTCAGCATCAATGACGAAAAGCCAGAAACGGATGCTGACAAGACCTGGACCAACTACTTCAAGGGGATGCTGGTCTACTTAAAGCAGGCTGGCTACCAGATCGACCATGGCTTCAATCTGCTGGTACACGGCAATCTGCCATATGGCGCGGGCCTTTCTTCATCAGCTTCCATTGAACTTTTGATGGGTAATCTGCTGAAGGATGAATTCAATCTGGACATTGACGAAATCTCGCTGGTTAAGCTTGGTCAAAAGACGGAAAATGATTTTGTCGGCCTGAACTCCGGAATTATGGACCAATTTGCCGTTGGGATGGGTAAAAAAGACAACGCCATCTTCTTGGACTGCAGTACTTTGGAATATCAATACCTGCCATTGAAGCTGGGCGACTACGAAATCGTGATCATGAGTACCAACAAGAAGCACTCGCTGGCTGGCTCCAAGTATAACGAACGCGTTGAACAATGTGAAGAAGCCGTTAAGCGTCTGAACCAAAAGCTGAATATCCAGAAGCTGGGCGAACTGGACGAAAACACGTTTGACGAATACTCCTATTTGATCAATGACGATGTTTTGATTCGCCGTGCTCGTCATGCGGTTGCCGAAAATCAACGGACGCTGCGGGCGATTGAAGCTATGAAGGCAGGCGACCTTGAAAAACTGGGCCGTCTGATCAACGCTTCTCACGTTTCGCTGCACTTTGACTACGAGGTAACTGGCAAGGAACTGGACACGCTGGCAGAAACGGCATGGGAACAACCAGGCTGCCTGGGTGCGCGGATGGTCGGCGGCGGTTTTGCCGGCAGCGCCATTGCAATCGTTAAAAAGGACCAAGCCGATGCATTTAAGGAAAACGTCGGCAAGGTCTATCGGGAAACGATTGGCTACGATGCCAGCTTCTATGATGCCGAAATCGTTGATGGTCCCCACAAGATCTAGTATTAAGGTCAGTTTTTGAGAAAGAGGTTTGCGACATGGAACTCATTGAAGGATTTGCAGAAAAGGCGATTGCCAGCGGTGCTTTTCAGCCAATGGACAAGATCTATGTGATGAACAAGATTCGGGCGCTGGTGGGTGATGAAGATGCTGAAGCCCAACCGGATACGCCACTGGCCAGTCAGTTGGTGGAATTGGCAGTTCAGCGCGGCAAGATTGAAGATGGCCAGACGGCACGCGAAATCTTGAACGATCAGCTGTATGACCTGCTGACGCCAACACCATCCAAGGTTAATGGAACGTTCTGGCAAAAGCATGAACAATCTCCCCAACAGGCTACAGATTGGTTTTATGATCTGTGTACCAGCAATGACTATGTAAAGGTATCCGCAATCAAGAAAAATATTGAGTTTACTAAAAAGGTCAATGATGGCAACGAGCTGGAGATTACGATCAACCTTTCCAAACCCGAAAAAGATCCTAAGGCGATTGCTGCCGCTGCCCATGATACTCAAAAGAAGTATCCGCAGTGCGCACTTTGTATGGAAAATGAAGGCTATCTGGGACGCTTGGGGCATGCTGCCCGCAGCAACCACCGCATCATCCGCATGACGATCGGCGGCAAGCAGTGGGGCTTCCAATACTCGCCATATGCCTACTTCCATGAACACTGCATTTTCTTGGATGCCAAGCACGAACCAATGGAGATCAATCAACAGACGCTGATCAACTTGATTGAGATCGAAAAGCAGCTGCCACACTACTTTGTTGGCAGCAATGCCGATCTGCCAATCGTTGGCGGCTCCATGCTGGCCCATGAGCATTATCAAGGCGGCCGGCACACTTTCCCAATGATGAAGGCACCAATCAAGCAGGAACTGAATTTTAAAGACTATCCAGACGTTAAGGCCGGCATCGTTGACTGGCCAATGAGCGATCTGCGCTTGATCAGCAAGAACGATCAGGCTTTGATTCAGCTGGGAACGCATATCATCAACGTTTGGGACCATTATGACGACCCAGAACTTTCATTAAAAGCCTTCGACGGCGATACCAGACACCACACCGTTACGCCAATCATGCATCGTAATGGCGATGAATTTGTTCTTGACTTGGTTTTGCGAGACAATAATACTAGTAAGGAGTACCCACTGGGCATCTTCCATCCTCATGAAAAGCTCTGGCACATTAAAAAGGAAAATATCGGCCTGATTGAAGTGATGGGCCGGGCCATTCTGCCAGCTCGTTTGAAGAGTGAATTGGAAGAAGTCAAGAAGTACTGGCTCAATGAACCAAACAAGATTGCCGACAGTCATCTGCCATGGGCTAAAGAGGTTCAGGCACGATATGATGACATTAATGCCGACAACGTTGAAGAGATTTTAGAACAAGAAGTTGCTCAAGTCTTCGGCGATGTTTTGGCGGATGCCGGCGTCTTTAAGCGCGATGCTCAGGGTCAAGCTGGCTGGCAGCGGTTCGTTGAACGACTGTAACCTATTTTGACCAAGGAAAGGATGGTTTTTGATGGCAGTAACGCTAAAGGACATTGCAGATCGTGCGGGGGTTTCACTGGCAACGGTATCGAGAGTTTTAAACAATGACCCTCAGCTGTCGGTTGGTGAAGAAACACGGCGCAAGATTTTAACGATTGCCGAAGAGCTGTCCTATACCAAAAAGCATCGACGCAGCGCAGCCACTGGTCACAAGATTGCCGTTATTCAGTGGTATTCACCAGCTCGCGAACTGGATGATCTTTACTACATGAACATTCGCCTGGGCGTTGAAAAAGAGGCCCAGCAGGTTGGCTACACGACGGCTACGGTTTTTGACACGCATTTGGAACAGATTCCTAATGATGTCAGCGGGATTGTTGCGATCGGCAAGTACAGTCAAAAACAGATCGATCAGCTGCAGCGCTTCAACAAGCCAATCGTGGTGATTGACTATGATGAATTGTCCAATGGCTGTGATTCGGTTTTGCCAGACTTTGATGGCGGCATTAAGCAGGCCGCTGATTTTCTGGCTGCCAGATATGCCAAGATCGGCATGATTGCTGGTCAGGAAAAAACGACTGACCAAAAACCAGTTAGCGATTCACGGCGCGATACTTTCGCCAAGACTTTAAAAGCTAAAAATCTTTACCATTCGGAATGGTTTATGATGGGCGATTACTCAGAAAAGAGCGGCTTTGACCAGATGCAGCGCCTTTTGCAGCTCGATGATCGTCCCCAAGCCGTTTTGGTTGCCAATGATGCAATGGCAGTCGGTGCTCTGCGTGCCCTGCACGAAAAGCAGATCGACGTGCCAAAGGAAATGGCGCTGATCAGTTTTGACGACACGTCAATTACTCACTACACCTATCCAACGCTGACCTCGATTCACGTTCCGACCGATCAAATGGCGGCAATGGGACTTGAATTGCTGGGACGCCGCCTGCAGAACCCGGATTTGGCTCCGCAGCGCGTAGTAGTCGGTACTAAGCTGGTTTTGCGGCAAAGTACCGAAAAATAATCAAAAAATCCTAAGTTACACATCAATAATTGCCGACTCCTGCCGTGCCGTTTTGGCCAGCAGGAGTTTTTGTTTTGCTGATGCTTACTTTTTATAAGATAAAATCATTTACAAAAAGTAAGTAACAAGTTATAATACAAATAACAAATCATCAGAAAAAGAGGAACGACTATGACAAACCAATTTACTCAACTTCAAGAAAAACGCCGCTCCATTTATGCATTAGGCAAAAACGTTAAGGAAGACAAGCAGACGCTGGTTGACCTGATTGAAAAGACGATTGAGCTGTCGCCATCTGCTTTTAACAGTCAGACGGTGCGCGCAGTAATTGCTTTTGGCCAAGATTCCGATCGAATTTGGGATATCGTATTGGCTGAGCTGCGCAAAGTCGTAAAAGACGATGAGGCATTTGCCAAGACGCAAGCCAAGGTCAACAGCTTCAAGGCGTACGGAACGATTCTGTACTTTACTGAAACGGCGACCGTAAAACAGTTGGAGGCCGATTTCCCAGCATACGCCGCCAACTTTGCTGGCTGGGCTGAACAGGCAATTGGCGGTGCTCAGCAGGCGGTCTGGGAAGCCTTGGCCGTTCAAGGACTGGGTGCATCGCTGCAGCACTACAACCCGCTGATCGATGAAGCAATTGCCAAGGCGTTTGACATTCCTGAAACTTGGCAGCTGCGGGCTGAAATGCCGTTTGGATCCGTTGAGGCACCGGCTGGCGAAAAAAACGTCCTGCCTGCTGAAAAGCGGTTTAAGGTGTTTGGCGCTTAATGAGCTTAATAATAAAGCGATCCGCGAAATGCGGGTCGCTTTTTGATATCGTAGGCATATTTTTACGTCAAAACGATGCCAGATGATACAATAGCCAAAATCAAAATGCTGAATGACCAGCAATCAATCGTTCAGCAGGTACGAAATGAGGGATAAGATGACTGATAAAAACGAGCTGACTGAAATGCAGTACCGCGTTACGCAAGAGGCTGCTACCGAACCGCCGTTTACTGGCAAATATGATCAGTTTTTCGAAAAAGGCATCTATGTCGATGTTGTGAGTGGCGAGCCGCTGTTTTCTTCGCTGGACAAGTTTGATTCGGGCTGCGGCTGGCCGGCATTTACCAAACCAATTACCAAGCTGAAAGAAAAGCGCGATCAGTCGTTTGGCATGGAAAGAACCGAGGTGCGCAGTTTGAAGGCTGATTCGCATCTAGGACATGTCTTTTGTGATGGGCCGCTGGATCGCGGCGGTCTGCGCTACTGCATCAATTCGGCTGCCCTGCGTTTTATTCCGTTTGATCAGTTGGCAGAAGCTGGTTATGGCGAGTACCGAAAGCTGTTTGTCGACTAGTTAAGGCTGAGACTAAATCAAAAACCGCATTGCCATTTAAGACAGTGCGGCTTATTTGTTTGATGCCGAATCAGTCAACGGCTTTAACGATAAACATGTCAGCGTGGAAATCGGATGGTACTTTTGGTGATTGCAGGCGGTTCATGACGCGTGGCACGAAATACCCAGCATTCATCAATTCAGCGCCCGAGAAGACTTCTGAGCCATCATTGACCGTATAGCGCCGTTCTGGATCCAGACCCTTGAAGTAGTAGCGGATGTAGGCAGGGTTGGCGCCGTTTAGAATCTGGTAGCGCATACCAATGGCCGTCTTCTTGTCAGGGCTGACGGTTTCCCAGCCATAGACGTTATCGCTGGTATCCGGAGTTTCCAGCCGGTAGAACGTTCCAAACTGGAAGAGCTTGCGGTATTGCTTATAGAAGGCCACTTGCTGCTTGATGGTAGCCTGTTCTTCAGCGCTGAGCTCAGTGACGTCCAGTTCATAGCCGAATGCACCGAAGTAGGCCACTTTAGCCCGCATGTCGATTGAGGTCAATCGGCCGACTTGATCGTTTGGCACGGCTGAAACGTGGGCGCCCCACATTGAAGGTGTGTAGCCATATGAGGTGCCGTCTTGAATCTTGATGCGTTCAACAGCGTCGGTATCATCGCTGCACCAGGCTTGTGGCGCATAGTACATCATTCCCAGGTCGAAGCGGCCGCCACCAGAGGCACATGATTCAAACAAGACGTCTGGGAAGGCTTTGGTCAAGCGGTCATAGAGATCGTATACGCCTAAGATATAGCGGTGCGAGAATTCCAGCTGCTGATCGGCAGGCAGGTCGGCGCCGTACATTTCGGTGATGTTACGATTCATATCCCATTTGATGTAGTCCAGCTTGGCATCTTGAATAATGTGGCTCATCAATCCAAACAGATAGTCAACGACTTCCTTACGGCTCATGTCCAAGACAAATTGGTGACGACCCGGCGTCTGCCCGCGACCTGGCGTCTTGATCATCCATTCTGGGTGGGTTTGATAGAGCTTGCTGTCAATTGAGATCATTTCTGGTTCAAACCAGAGCCCAAACTTCATGTCGAGATCATGAACGCGCTTGGCAAATCCAGCAATGCCATGGTTGAACTTCTTTTCGTCAACGAACCAATCGCCTAGACTGGAACGATCGTCGTCACGATGACCAAACCAGCCATCATCAAGTACGAACATTTCAATCCCCAGTTCCTTGGCACGCTCAACGATTGGCATTAATTTGTCTTCGGTAAAGTCCATGAACGTGGCTTCCCAGTTGTTGATCAGAATTGGCCGTTCCTGGTGGGCAAAATGAGGGTTGATCAGGTGCTGAGCATAAAAGGCGCCCAATTGCTGAGAAAGCGCGTTGAAGCCATTGTCGGTATAGCTGAAGATGACTTCTGGAGTTTGGAATGAATCGCCACTGTTAAGCTTCCAGCAAAATTCATCCGGGTTGATACCAATCAGGACGCGCGTGGTATCAAATTGATCGACCTCGACGGAATCCAAAAAGTTGCCAGAGTAGACAAAGTTAAAACCGAAAACTGCCCCTTGGTTATTGTCGGTGTGTGGCCGGGCCAGCATAAAGAATGGATTTTCCTGATGACTGGAGGCGGTCCGCAAACTGGAGATGCTTTGCGTGCCGGGACGCAGATGGCTGCGGTATAGGTGTCGTTCCCGCGCCCAGGAGCCGGCAAACTGAATGAAGTCGTAGTTGGCATCCGGCAGATCCAGCTGCGCGCTCAAGGCTCGGTTTAAAAAGACGGTTTTGCCATGATTGACAAACGTTGTGCTGCGGACAATCACGTCTTCATCAGCAAAAACAGTGTAGTGCAGCTGCAGCTCTAGATCGCCATCCGCCAGTTTAACGGTCAGCGTCTGAGAATCATTGCTGTTATCGGCAAATGTTGAAGGCAGGCCATTCAGTCGCTCTTTACCGTCCTTAAGCTCATAGTCGCGGTATTGGAATTCAGAGGTCCGTGAGCCGTTTGGATAAGTGATCTGGAAAGCTGGATAACGGTAGTCGCCCTTACCCAGTCCGGCGTATTCCTGTTTTAGCAGCTCAGCTTGAAACTCAACGTCTTCATCAGTGCGCGTGTTGGTACAGTCGTGTTCTTCACGCGTGTTGAGGTTGGCGTAGTCGTCTTTGAATGGAATTTTAGGACCATAGTAGAGCTGACCCAGCGAGCCATCCTCAATAACGTGGAAGACATAGCTGGTGTGCTTGGTCCGCAGGTGAAACAATCGATTGCTGGCATTAACTTGAATACTCATGTTCAAATTCCTCCATGATTAAATGACAAACAAAAAGCCCGACTGCTGCAGCCGAGCTTTTTTAGGCCAACAGACTTTTTGATCATTCAATTAGTCTAATTAGTCCTTCTTGACTTCGATTTGCATAATGGTGTCGCCAACCTTGACTTCACCATCCTGCTTGACATAGGTCAAAGTGTACTTAGGTGCCTTTTCAGACTTGGTAAAGGCAATCATGACCGTATCATCATGACCCGCCTTCTTGATGGCTGGGGCCCAGAATTCCATCAGCTTTTCGCCGGCCGCCACGTGCTGACCTTTGACGACATAGTTGATGAAACCAGTCCCACGCATCTGAACGGTATCAACACCGACGTGAATCAAGACCGGAACGCCATTGTCGGTTTCCAGACCAATTGCGTGACGAGTGGTTGGGAAGTCAGCAACAACGGTCCCGGAGAATGGTGCAAAGACTTGGCCGTCAGATGGCTTAATGGCGATACCTAAGCCCATGGTACCATCAGCAAATGGCTTGGAGCCTACTTGAGACAATGGCATCAAAGTACCACTGACTGGGGCCTTGAAGTCGATAACCAGATCCTTGGCCAGGCTGGCGTCTTCAGCCAGTTCTTCACGAACGCTGTCATTGCCTTCCAGGTGCTCATGCCAGGATTGTTCCAGTTCATCAACGATCTGAGCGTGCATCTTTTCGTCCAGCTTAACCTTGTTCTTGAAGACCAGAGTACCTAACAGAATCAAGACAGCTGGCACGACAAACATCATCATCTTGAAGATGCCAGCGCCGTGAGCGGTAATGTCGGCTGCCGTAGCACCAGAGATCATGCCGGCAGCAGCGGCCGTCATCCCAACGACACCACCAGCAACGGCACCACCGAACTTGTCCAGCAGGGGACGAACGGAAAGCGTAACGGCTTCGTCACGGTGACCAAGCTTCAGCTGACCATATTCAACCGAGTCGGTGATGATCATCAAAACAACCAGGAAGATCAGTGGCTGTGGCAGCATGAACAGAGCACCACCAAGAATAACCATTGGCAGTGAGTGACCGGCAAAGGCAAAGATTGCCAAACCAATCAGCAGAACCAGAATTGAGTAGTAGAAAACCTTGTTACGACTAAACTTCTTAGCCAGGGCAGGGAACAGGGAAACCGTAACGACTCCAATGATCCCGTTAATCAAAGCATACAGCGTGTAGGTGCTTGCGTGTCCCAGAATGTAGGTGAAGTAGTAGAGCTGGAATGAGCCGGTGATTTGGATACCGGTCGTGTACAGCAGGTAGGTCAAAGCAATTGCCATCAATTGGTCGTTGTGGATCAGAACCCCAAAGACCTTTTTGAAAGTAGTGTTTTCCTTGTTTTCACGCAGTTCGTTCTTCTTTTCATGAGTGAAGAGACCAACCCCGCAGGCCGTGATTGCCGAAATGGCAGCTACGATAGCGGCAAATGCGAACCAGCCGCGGCTGTCACCAGAACCACCATTCGAGTTCAAAGAGAAGAACAGAACGACTGGCATTACGATCACGCCGACCAGCTGACCGCCAAGCGTTGAACCAACCCGGGCGAAGGTAGCCGTCTTTTCACGTTCTGCCGAATCGAATGAGATTGCAGGAATCATTGACCAGAAAGCCACGTCGTTAAAGGAATAGAAAATATCCATCGTAATATATAAAATTGCAAATACGACGAGGTACAAAACTGGATTCTTGTAGGTCAGACCCCACAGATTAGTGAACAACAGGGAAATTGCAACGGCAGAAACGATCCCACCAGCAACGACCCATGGCTTGAAGTGGCCCCATTTGGTATCGGTCTTGTCGATAACGTTACCAATAAATGGGTCAATTACCAATTCAACGATCCGCAGCACCATGATGGTAATCGTAATGAAAGAAACCATGTGGGCTGCTTGGCCACCACTGTTGCTGTTAAACAGGTGACCGGTAACAAACATCATAAAGTAAGTCGACAGCATCCCATAGAACATATCGTGCCCGAAAGCACCAAATGAATATGCAATGCGGGAAGCCATCGTTTGGGATTTAGAACTCGCCTCATTCATAATCTAGCCTTCCTCCTTGAAAAGACATTTACTTAAAACTCTCTGAAATCATATTAAGCGCTTTCAAAAATTAAATCAATAAAAAATAGTAAAAAATTTAGTTAAAAACACTTGTTAAAAATTGATCAAAACGTTTCCAAGGCGTCCTATCGGCTTTTATGCCTTGGACAAAAATAGCAAAAAAATTTAGCGAACCTTATTAATTTAAAACTAAATAATTTTCGGAAATTCTTAAGAAACGGTTTTTAGAAATCGTTTACAATAAACGCAAAATCCGGACTCTATACAAGTTGTTACCGAACAAACCAGCTTAATCTAAAATTAATTGTTCACTTTTTATAAATAACAGTGTAAAATAAACTTTCGGATACAGATGAACTTAATTTGTGAGTGAAATAACGATACGAAAACCAATACTTTTGCGACCGCATGCTTTTAATAATTCGTACAAGATAGAATGGGCTTTGCCGGAATTGATTCTGGTACAGCCCATTAATTGGAAATAATTTAAACGCGGTCGGTTATTCAACCATAAACTTATGAATGCATCGTTATGACAATCCAAATAAGCGGAAGGATGGAACATCATATGAAACGTTATCGCTTTGGCCGGCTGTCGCTAGGCTGGCAGATTATGATCGGACTGATTTTAGGGATTATCGTTGGGGCCATGACCTATCAAAATACTGGCGCCATCAAGGTAATGCAAAGCCTCGGTACGATCTTTCTGCGGCTGATCCAGATGATTGTAATGCCGATCGTAATCTCATGCTTGACGGTAGGGATTGCCAATATCGGCGACATTAAGAAGCTTGGCCGAATCGGGGTTAAGACCTTGATCTACTTTGAGGTTTTGACGACGATTGCGCTGTTGTTGGGGATGATCGTGGGCAATATTTTGCATCCTGGTACCTACATCAATATTCATGATCTGCATGCCTCAGACATCTCTCAATATCTGACCACGGCAAAATCAGCTTCAAAGCACAGCGGTATCTGGGACCTGCTGATCTCAATCGTACCTACCAACATCTTTAAGTCGATTGCAGACGGCGACATGCTGCCAGTAATCTTCTTCTCAGTCTTCTTTGGCCTGGGAGTTGCCTCGCTGGGCGAAAGCGGCAAGATCATCATCGACTTTATGAATGCCGTTTCAGAAACCATGTTCAAGGTAACCAACTGGGTAATGAAGTTCTCGCCAATTGGGGTCTTTGGTCTGATTGGGATGACGATTGCCGAAATGGGTCTGAAAGCATTGCTGCCATTGGGACTGTTTGTGGTGATCGCCTATGCAACGATGATTGTTTTCGTAGTGGTCGTCTTGGGGATTGTCGCCAAGATTTTCCATCTGCGCTATTGGAAGACGATGCACGTAGTAATGGAAGAAATTGCAATTGCCTTTTCAACGGCCAGCTCTGAAGCAACCTTGCCGCGTCTGATGGCTAAAACACAGAAGATGGGGGTCGACAAAGGGATTGCCTCATTCGTTATTCCAACCGGCTACACGTTCAACCTGGATGGCTCGGCAATCTACCAAGCACTGGCTGCCTTGTTCTTGGCGCAGGCTTATGGCATTCATCTGACGATTGCTCACCAGATTACGCTGCTGGTGGTCTTGATGATTACTTCCAAAGGGATGGCCGGGGTGCCAGGGGCTTCGTTTGTCGTGCTGCTGGCTTCGGTATCAACGATTGGCGTACCGGTTGCCGGGCTGACGTTTATTGCCGGAATTGACCGGTTTGTCGACATGGGCCGGACAGCGGTCAACGTGGTCGGCAACACGATTGCAACTTTGGTAATCGGTCAATCCGAAAAATCATTGGATCACGAAAAATACAACCAATACTTGGATAGCTACCAAGGCTAAAAATAAAGCATCGCTGAGAAATCTAGCGATGCTTTTTGTATAATTAAGTTAAATAAAGAAAGGACGGAAAACAATGGAAAAACAGCTTAAACGCAGTGAAGTGCCTGAAGCGCTCAAATGGGATCTGACGCTGCTGTATGAATCGGATGAGGCAATGGAACAAGCACTTGCCAAAACACAGCAGAAAGCTTCTGAACTTGCCAAGACGGCAGGTCGTTTTGCCAGTGATGGTCAGACCTTTTTAAGAAATCTCAACGAAAATAAGGCGATTGATGAAGAGCTGGAACGCGAATTTGTCTATGGCATGCTGCGCCGCGACAGTGATACGACGGATTCAACGGCCGTCACGCTCTATGGTCAAGTCGTCAATGCCGCGACGACGATTGAAGCTGAGCTGGCCTTTATTCAACCTGAATTGACGGCCATTGACGATTCTGACTTTACCAAGCTGATGCAAAGCGAGCCTGGCCTGGCCGAGTATCAATATGAGATGACCAAGCTGCGGCGGCAGAAAAAGCACGTGCTCTCCAAGGCCGAAGAAACGCTGCTGGGCTATTTGAACAAGTCGCTGGACAGTGCTGAAGAAATCTACAATACGCTTAACGATGCGGATCTGAAATTCGGCAAGGTTCATGATGAAAAAGGACAGCTGGTTGAACTGACACATGGCAATCGCAGCCAGTTCAATGAATCGCAAAATCGTTCCGTGCGCAAGGAAGCCGTTTTGGCATATGAAAAACCGTACCATGAACTGCGCAATACCTTTGCTCAAACGCTGAACAGCTTTATCAGCACGGAAAATGCACTGGCTATGATTCGTCACTATCCAAGTGCGCGCGCGGCCGCTTTAGGAGCCAATAATATTCCGGAAAGCGTCTATGATACGCTGGTGGCAACCGTCAATCAGCATCTTGACCTGGTTTATCGCTGGTATGAGCTGAAAAAGAGAGTTCTGGGTCTGGATAAGATGTACAAATATGACGTTAATGTCCCATTGGCTGGCGAGGATATGCTGAAGACGACTTTTGAACAAGGCAAGCAGCTGACGTGGGATGCATTGCAGGTGATGGGTCCAGAGTATCTGAAAGGCCTGAAAAGCGAATTTGAGCATCGCTGGATCGACGCGGCTGAAAATCTAGGCAAACGCTCTGGTGGCTATCAAGTAGGCGTCTATACGGCAAATCCATTCATTTTACTTAACTGGACTGATAAACTTTACAGTACGTTTGTTTTGGCCCATGAATCTGGTCATGCCATGCACAGTTGGTTTGCTCAACAAGCCCAGCCATCGGAATATGCTGATGCACCGATCTTTTTGGCAGAAGTGGCATCAACGTTTAATGAAAACATCTTAACCGACTATCTGCTGGAAAAATACCAGGATGATCCTAAAAAGCTGATCTTTATCCTGGAACAATATATTACCGGCTTCATTGGCACGATCTATCGGCAGACGCAATTTGCTGAATTTGAAGATGCGGCCTACAAAGCAGAGCAAAAGGGACAGACGCTGACGGCCGACTATCTGGATCAATTAAGCGGTGAGCTGGTTAATAAATACTATGGTCCTGCAGTTGAGGAAACCGGCACGCGAACGCAGAGCTGGGCCTATGTACCGCATTTTTACATGAACTACTATGTCTATCAGTATGCAACGTCTTGGGCGGTCTCGACGGCGCTTTCTGAGGCAGTCTGGCAGCATGAGCCGGGTGCTCTGGAACGTTACCTAGACTTATTGCGGGCAGGGGGCAGTGATGATCCTGTAACACTGTTAAAGCATGCGGGAGTTGACGTTACCGACAGCCAATATCTGGAACGTGCCTTTGCGCTGTTTGAAAAGCGTCTGGATCAGATCGAAAAGCTGCTTTAATTGTCATTATCGGTTTTGAAAAACGCCTGCGATCGTTCATGACCGCAGGCGTTTTCTTAGTCTTTAACTTCTTCTGGCTGTGGCAGTTTGACGCCTCGGTGATCGACACTGGTTGAAAAGACGATCTGAGTGCTGGTTTTGCCAAAGCGCTGCTGAATTTCATTGATAAAATCATCGAGATCTGAAGTGGAAGGAAAAACAACTTCCATGACCTCGGAAAAATCGCCGGTGACGCAATTGCATTCAATGACGTTGGGAACCTGGGCAATGTAAGGATAAAATTCCTTCTTTTGGCGTGGTTCCAGTTGCAGCTGAACGAAGGCCTTAACGTGATAATCCAGTTTTTCTAGATTTACGCTGGTATGAAAGCCGGTGATGATGCCAGACTTTTCCAGTTTGTTGATCCGAGCGGCAATAGCTGGTGAAGAGATGTAGCAGGCTGCCGAAAGTTCTTTTAATGATACGCGGGCGTTTTCCTGCAGCATGTTGATAATTTGACGATCGATCTTGTCCAATGAAATCCACTCCTTTTAACTAATCACAAAATAATGTCTTTAAATTGTGAAAAAATACAATGTAAATGGTTTATTGTCAAAATAATTTAACTAATTATTGCTTTTTCACTCATAAAAATCAAATGATTCCGCTGTCATTATGGTACAATAGGGATAACAATTAAGTCGTGTGAATTGGAGGTCATAACTATGAATCAAGAATATCAAAACATTCTCGTCCCTGTTGATGGTTCCAAGCAGGCAGAACGGGCACTGAACAAGGCAATTGCAGTTGCTAAGCGTAACGATGCACATATTGACATCCTTAATGTTATCGACACGCGAGCAATGGCTTACAACTTTGCCGGTATGTCAGACAGCAGTATTGCTTACCAGTTGGTCGACAAGTCAAAGGACTATCTGGATGAACTGTACGACAACGCTAAGCAAAAGCAGGGCTTTGACAACATTGACATTCACATTCGGCTGGGGAACCCGAAGACGGTTATTTCCTTTGATTTCCCACGCGATCACCAAAATGACCTGATCATGATGGGGGCTTGCGGGCTGACTCGTCTGCAGCGGGCAATGGTAGGTTCGGTTACGTCTTTTGTTAAGCGGAATGCTCCCGTTGACGTCCTGGTAGTGCGGACCGATCTGAACAACGAAGTACCGGTTGACGAAAAGGACGCTAAAAAGAAATAAGGTTAATTAAATAAACCATTTAAAGGTCGTAATCCAAGCAATTGGGTTACGGCTTTTTGCTATTTTAACACTCATTTGAAAAACTGACGATTAAGTTTATAATAAATTTCTCATTTTTTATTGCCAATGAGTTGGCTTTTCCCATATAATGAGCTTGCATCAAACAATTTTGGAGGGATATTTATTTATACGATTCGCAAGGCCGAGCCAGAAGACGCCGGCCAGATAGTACCGTTAATGTCTTTGATTTATGATGAAATGGAACTGGAGGAATTTGAGTCGGTTCCCGACGAAGACCCCCAGAGGATGATTTATAATGCTTACCGCGACCGGGCCTTACTTGGCTATGTGGCAACCACGTTTGTTGCTGAAGCTGACGGCCAGGTCGTGGGGGTAGCGTTTGGCTATCCAGACAACAACGAAAATGCGGTCAACCGAGTATATCAAGAAGCTGCAGCGCCAATTCCGTCGATTCGCGATGTCGATTTCTTCGCGGATCCCGAATCATTTGCCAACGAGTTTTACCTAGACTCATTGGCGGTTGATGCTGATTATCGCGGGATGGGGATTGCAACGGCTCTGATTGATGCGATTATAAAACATGCTGCTTCCTTGGAATACGAGACGATCGGCTTAAACGTCGATGTCGCCAACCCCAAGGCAGAACGGCTGTATCGTCGCTTAGGATTTGATGACGCGGGTCAGATTATGATAGGTGATCACTGGTATCGTCACCTCCAGCGTTCAACTTCCCAAGCACTGTTAACTGAATAATAAATAAAGCGTCCTGCAGCTAGCAGGACGCTTTTTGAGTTCTTAGATTATGATAATAGTATAAAAAAAGCGCCGAACACCAAGGATCGACGCTTTGAAATCAAGTCTAATCGATTTTTATTGTTCAACGTACCAGCTGTAGTGGAAGTTGCCTGGGCGGTCAACACGTTCGTACGTGTGAGCACCGAAGTAGTCACGTTGTGCTTGCAGCAGGTTGGCAGGCAGAACTTCAGCACGGTAGGAGTCGTAGTAGTTGATGGCAGCAGCCAGGGATGGTACAGGAATACCAGCGTTGATGGCCATGGATACGACTTCACGCGTAGCCTTTTGGTACTTCTTGGCAATGTCCTTGAAGTAGTCGTCCAGCAGCAGGTTCTTCAGTTCAGGATCCTTTTCAAAGGCATCCGTGATCTTTTGCAGGAATTGAGCACGAATAATGCATCCTTCACGCCAGATTTGAGCCAGTTCACCGAACTTCAGGTTCCAGTCGTAGCGTTCGGAGTCGATCCGCATTTGTTCGAAGCCTTGTGCGTAGCTCATAACCTTACCGAAGTAGAGGGCTTCACGAACCTTTTCAACCAGTTCCTTCTTTTGGTCTTCAGAAACAGTTGGCTTTTCAACGTCTTCTGGCAGAACCTTGCTTGCAGCAACACGTTCGTCCTTCAGCATGGAGATGTAACGAGCGTAAACGGCTTCCGTAATAACGGATTGGGGAGCACCACCGTCAAGGGCAGTTTCAGAACTCCACTTACCAGTACCCTTGTTGGCACCACGGTCAAGGATCATGTCAACGATTGGCTTGGACTTGTCTTCGCCCAGGTCGTCCTTACGAGTCAGAATGTCGGCAGTAATTTCAACCAGGTAGCTGTCCAGTTCACCCTTGTTCCATTCAGCAAAGATGTCAGCCATTTCATCAACGGAAAGACCCAGAACATTACGCATAATGTTGTAGCTTTCGTCGATCAGTTCTTCATCACCGTATTCGATACCGTTGTGAACCATCTTTACGTAGTGGCCGGCACCGTTAGGACCGATGTAGGAAACACATGGCTTGCCGTCTTCAGCCTTGGCAGCGATTTGCGTCAGGATAGGTTCAACCAGGTCGTAAGCTTCCTTTTGGCCACCAGGCATCAGGGAAGGACCTTGCAGGGCACCCAGTTCACCACCGGAAACACCCATGCCGATGAAGTTGATGCCGGATTCGTCCAGCTTAGCGTTCCGTGCCATCGTGTCGTGGAAGTTGGTGTTACCACCGTCGATCAGCACGTCACCCTTGTCCAGCAATGGCAGGAGTTCTTCAATAACAGCGTCAGTTGGCTTGCCGGCTTTAACCATCATCAGGATCCGACGAGGCTTTTCCAGAGAGTTGACGAATTCTTCAACCGTGTAGCTAGGAATCAGCTTCTTGTCGCTGTGGTCACGCATCATTTCATCGGTACGTGAACGACTACGGTTGTATACACCAACAGTAAAGCCGCGGCTTTCAATGTTCAGTGCCAGGTTCTTGCCCATAACGGCCAAACCAACAACACCAATTTGCGCTTTTTGATCTGACATTGTGTTGTCACACTCCTTAAAAACTTAATTACATCATTTACAGAAACTATTATACCAGAAAGCGCTAAAAGTTGAAGAAATATTTGCTAAACTTTGCACAATCCAATCAGTTACTGAGATTTATCGAAAATGGTTCGACAATTCACTTAAAACAATTAAGCAAATTGAGAGTTTGACGAAAAATAATTAGGAAAACGTTCGATTACTTTTTGCTGTTCATCTAAAACCAAATGCAAATGTGAACGTATCAAATAATTAAGATCATCAATGTTGCAATCGTTAAAAGCAGCAATGATCTGCTCATGCTGTGCCAGCAGGGTCTGCCAATCAAGACCAGGAACTTTTAAGCGCAAGCGTCGAAAACGATTTAGCTGAAGGTTGTTAAGCTGCAGCCATTCCCAAATCTGACTGCGATCGGCAATCTGGTAAAAAGTTTGGTGAAATTCTTGATCCAAATCGAAGAAAAGGTCGGTTTGATCGACTTTGGCAGCCTTTTTCTGGGCATTAAGATTCTGCTGCAAACTTTTAAATTGAGCAGGCGAATGTTTAGCTAAGGCTTCCATCATTACTTGCGGTTCAATACATTCCCTGACAAAACGGCCTTCCTTGGCGATGTTCATATCGATAGTTGCGATATAGGTACCACTTTGCGGAACAACATCGATTAGCCCTTCGCGTTCAATCCGAATCAAGGCCTCTCTAACCGGTGTCCGTCCCAGGTTGAGAGAGGCAGCAATTGACTTCTCCGAGACCTTTTGGCGAGGAAGATAGTGGAAGTGAACGATGTTATATTTGATTTGATCATAGGCATCTTGCCGAATATTGGTATCCATAGTTAATCAGTCTTTCTAAACTAAAATATTAGTTATCAAAGATTCTATGGAAAAAAGCTTTTGAAAGCAAATCAATAAAAACAGTGCTGATCGGCTTGGAGCTTTTATTGGTAAGTTTCGATCACGTTAACATACTGCTTGATCAAGTTAAGCAAGCAGTAGATGGCAATTTTTTGTAGATCATGAATCACGGAACAAAATAAAACCAGCAGTTGTTTGTTGCTGCTGGTAAAAGAACTAATGATTCAAAGCCTCATTGTTTTTATTGATCACGTTAACATATTGCTGCGAAATTTGATGGGTTAGGTTTTGTGAGGTATTAGCAGCTGCTAGATTACCACTTAGCATGGCTACAACGATTAAACCGCGAAATAGTTGCATGATGGTCACTCCTTCAATCAATCCTCTTGTGAAATTTATTTTTTCTCTTACTTACAATTACTATTATAGTGGGCATTAATCGAAATACAAGTATGTGAAAACCCTTTATTTAGGTGTAAGCGGATTAATTTTATCGACCATGATATTAGTCTGAATCAGCTAAGTTTTAAGAAATATGTAAGGAAAAGATTTAATCGATTCAACTCGATATAATTAGCAGTTTAAAATATTTTTTTCACGTTAACATAAAGCCGTATGAAGACAGTGGTGATAAGGGCTGGTGCAATTTTTCAATAATCAGCAAACATAAAAATAACAAAAAAGCGCTTTACAACTTTACTAAAATGCAATATGATAAAAGCGTTTTCAAGGATAGCTAGCAATTGTGGAATTCCAAGATCCAATGAAAACTCTATTTTTTACCGCCTTTATGTTCACGTGAACATAAAGGCGGGGGGTGCAGTAAAAACGGAGGCATGAAATGGATAGTACAAATGTTAAAGCAAGTGGGCCAGGCCAAGCGTCACGCACTGACACTCAAGATGACGTGAAGCTGAATGACTCTACCAAACGAATCCCTAAACGTCAGCAGATTGCCTATGGTTTTGGGGACTTTGGGAATGGGTTCATGTTTGACTTAGGCCAGTCGTATCTAACTAAATTTTGGATTGACGGTGTTGGCATTGGTTCTGGAGTTGTGGCTGGGATCTTTGCATTTACCAAGATTTTTGATGCATTCATGGACCCGATTGCTGGTTCAGTAATTGATAATCGCAAACATATCGGCAAACAAGGTAAATTCCGGCCGGTAATGATGATTTCTGCCATTATTTTAGGCATTATGACGGTGATTACGTTTACGATGCCGGATGGACTATCGATGACCCAAAAGATCATTTATGCCTATGCTGCCTACATGATCTGGGGTTTGGTTTATTCATTTACCAATGACCCATATGGATCGCTGGCTTCGGTGATGTCAAGAAATCCGCAAGACCGCAGTTTTATGGCGACATGTCGTCAGGTTGGTTCAGTCGGTGCTCAGTTTATTGCTGGGGTGGCCTTCATTCCGCTGACGGTCATGATTGGTGGCAAGGATCAGCGCTTGGGCTACTTCTGGGCTTCGGTAATCTTTGCGGTAATCGGGGTCTGCATGTTCTTAGTCTGCTTCTTGGGGACTAAAGAAAATGTACATGTTGATCGTCAGGTTCATGAAAAGGAAGGTTTTAAGGACTATATTCGAGTTATTTTCCATAATGGGCCTTTAGGTGCTTTGATTCTGATGACGCTGTTTACGATTTCGGCAATGAATACCAACAACCAGATGATGGTCTTCTACGCTGAATACAATCTTGGCAATATTGGTCTGCAGCCAATCATCAACGCCATCATGATGGGCTGTTCAATCGTTGGGGTCTTCATGATTCCTACGCTGACGCGGCGCTTTGGTCAAAAGAAGACGGCGATGTGGAGCTTTGTGATCGGTGCGGTTGCCAATCTGTTGAACTTCTTCATTCCCGATAACGTGGTAACGTTTATTGCTTTGGTTACGATTGGCTACACGGCTTTGGCGATTCCAAACGGGATTACCTGGGCAATGGTTTCCAACGCGATCGACTACGGGGAATGGCACTCAGGTATTCGGAAAGAAGCTATTACCTACGCGGCCTTCAACTTCTCGCGCAAGATTGCACAGTCACTGGCTGCCTTGGTTAGTGCCGGTGTCTTGGCGCTGACTGGCTATGTTGCCAATGCTAAGCAGACGCCAGGAGCCTTGCGGGGTATTAAGGCTGCCATGACATTGTATCCAGGGATTTGCCTGATTATGGCTGCCATTATCATTGGCTTCTTGTACAAGCTTGATGATCGTCGCTTCGCAAAGATTGCTGATGATTTGGATCATGGCCGTTGGGAACATGGCAAGATTGGTGAAAAATAGTCGTTTTTGATGATAGGAAAAAAATATTAAATGTTGCAGGCATTGGAGGATTTAAAAATGGATTTAAAGTCACTTTTATCAGATGTTCATGAAATCTTAGCTGATGTTGATGCTGGAAAAGGCTTTGACAGCTTAAGCAATCAAGAAATCTATGCACCATCAATTCAAGTTGATCGGCGCAACGTTTACTTCATTCTTCACCATAAGAATGAAAAAGGCTATGTTGAAAAGAGCCTGGTCGTTTATGAAAATCGGCTGACGGCAGGCGATTTTGAAGCGCGTGAATCAATGGAAGACGTTGATTCAACGCTTTTGGTCGGTGACCTGAACGAAAAGAACAATGTCGCTTTGGCTAAACGCTTTGCTTGGATTCGGCCAGTTTCGCGGCGCAACTACAAGTACAGTTTTGGCCTTGGCGACCGGCTTGGCAATGCTTCCAATGCTCACCTGCGCTTGTTTAAGAACCGTGGCATTCTGCCAGTTTTGGCGCAACAGTCGATTCGGGAACTGATGCTGATGCACCGGACGAATACGGATGTGTTCCTGTCTGCTTCCTGGGCCGTATTTGAAGAAGGCTTTGACTATGGCTGGGGTGCAGATGGTGACCACGTTAAGACGGAATATGAAGTTGACTACGCCGTTAAGGTTGGCTGCTCAATGATTACTTTGGACTGCACGGAAGTTATCAATAATGAAGCCGTAAACCTGAGCGATGAAGAACTTGACCAACGTTTCAACGAATTGGATGAGGATCAAAAGAAGTACTTTAACGACACTTATCTGAACAAGACGTTTAAGGTTGGCGACTCTGAGGTACACTTTACCAAGCACGATCTGGAAGAATCCGTTTTGACGTTCTACGATGCAATTCTCTTTGCAGCTCAGATCTATCGTGACTATGTCGTACCATACAACCTGGACTTTGAAATCTCGATGGATGAAACGCCATATCAAACGACGAATCCAAACCACTACTTCTTTGCCAACGAACTGCATCGTCGCGGCATTACGCCAGTTACGATGGCACCACGTTTCTATGGTGAATTCCAAAAGGCCATTGACTACATTGGCGACAAGGACCGCTTTGAACGTGAATTGGTCGTTCATGAAGCCATTGCGGAACACTTTGGCTACCGTTTGAGCATTCACTCTGGTTCCGACAAGCTTTCGGTTTATGAAATTATCGGTCGGGTTGCCAAGAATGGCT
Organism: Limosilactobacillus sp. WILCCON 0051; assembly: GCF_039955095.1. Lineage (NCBI taxonomy): Bacteria > Bacillati > Bacillota > Bacilli > Lactobacillales > Lactobacillaceae > Limosilactobacillus > Limosilactobacillus allomucosae. The sequence goes on along the minus strand of NZ_CP154878.1, from coordinate 2,285,370 downwards.
GGCACGTAAAGACAGCAGGTACCAACTGGCTGGAAGCATGCCGCGTGATTGCTCACAAGGATCCTAAGCTGATGGTTGAAATGTACACCTACGCCTATGAACACCTGGATGACGTTAAGAACTTCTACGTCTTTAATGCGCAAACTGATGGCAAGGCACCTAAGCCAGAAACTATTAATGAAGAAAACGTTTTGAGCGTACTCAGCGATGATGATGGTCGTCAAGTAATGCACACGATGTACGGATCATTGATGAACCTGAAGCATAACTATCACTATGTCTTCCGTGACAAGTTCTGGGATGTTTTGAAGAAGAACCAAGATCTGTATGACCGTTTCCTGAACATTCATATCGCTGAACACATTGACCTGCTGCAAGGCAAGTACAAGAGCAAGGAAGAAGCCTTGGATGCCTTGGAACCAAAGACTGACATTTCAAAAGAATACTAATAACGTTTTGACACCCTCAAAGGAGCAGACGTACGATGACGCTTTTAAATGATGATTTTTTGCTGAGCAATGAAACGGCTAAGAAACTGTTTCATGAACATGCGGCTAAAATGCCGATTATTGACTATCACTGTCACCTTAATCCGGTTGAAATTTATGAAAACAAAAACTATCCTAATCTGACCCGGATCTGGATCAATGAAGACCACTATGGCGATCATTACAAGTGGCGCTTGATGCGGGCTAACGGCACTGATGAAAAGTACATTACCGGGGATGGCGATGAATACCAAAAGTTCCTGGAATGGACCAAAGCAATTCAGAATGCTTACGGCAATCCGCTGTATGAATGGACGCACCTTGAATTGAAGCGTTTCTTCCATATTGATGATGAACTGACGCTGGAAAACGCGCCTAAGATCTGGGAAAAGGCCAATGCATTGCTGCAGACGGATGACTTTAAGCCGCGCAATCTGATCAAGAACATGAATGTCAAGGCAGTCTGCACCACTGATGATCCAGCCTCTGATTTGAAGTACCACAAACTGTTGAAAGAAGACGAAGCGGCAAATGGCTTTAAGACTTTGCCAGCCATGCGTCCTGATAAGCTGATTCAAATTGATCGTGATGGATTTGGCGCCTACCTGAAAGAGTTGGGCACGGCAGCAGGCGTTGAGATTCATAGCTTCAATGACATTATCAAGGCAATGCGGCAACGCTTTGAATTCTTCAGCTCCATGGGCGGCCGCCTGTCTGATCACTCACTGTTGACTTATCACTTTAAAGAAGCAACGCCAGCTGAACTGGATGCAATCGTGGCTAAGGGGATCAGCAATGAGCCTTTGACGCAGTCTGAAATTGACCAGTATCTGACAATGCTTTTGGAAGCCTTGATGCATCTGAATACTGAATTTAACTGGACGATGCAGTTCCACATTAACTCAATTCGTGATCTGAACCACCCAATGTTTAAACAGCTCGGTCCTGATACCGGCTATGATGCGGTCGGCACGCAGCCTGATATCGTTGCCAACATCGCCAAGCTTTACAGTAAGGCTCAAGACAGCAATGATGTACCAAAGACGATCTTCTACTCATTGAATGATAACGACTGGATGCAACTGGCAACGCTGATGGGATGCTTCCAAGGCGATGGCGGCGTTGAACGGCTGCAGCTGGGTGCCGGCTGGTGGTTCAACGACACGGCAGAAGGCATGGATCGTCAATTACGGATCTTTGCTCAACAAAGCCTGTTGCCACACTTTGTCGGGATGCTGACTGATTCGCGCAGCTTCCTTTCCTACCCGCGTCATGAATATTTCCGGCGCGTACTGTGCAACTTCTATGGCAAGCTGGTTGAACAAGGCCGAGTTCCAGATGATCTGGACAAATTAGGCAAGATCGTTGAAGATATTTCATTTAACAATGCCAAGAATTACTTTGGGTTCTTTGACTAATCCCTAACCACCTTGACAGATACGACTTCTCTTATCCTCTAACCAAAACCTCTCGCACTGTGGGAGGTTTTTTCTTGTTTTAGGCAGGATTGGTTCAGATTTTGGATATAGATGTTAGAATAGTGAATGTAATAATAGTGAAAGAGGATAAGGCAGATGGCAGATTCAAAAAGCAAAGAGGCAGTGACGATTCAGACGATTGCCAAACTGGCTAATGTATCACATACAACGGTTTCGCGGGCCTTAAATGGCAGCAGTTCCGTTAAGCCAGAAACGCGGCGCAAGATTGAACGAATTGCTAAAGAAGCGGGATATGTACCCAATTTTAATGCACGGCGCTTAGTTACTCATCGTTCCTATAATATTGGCGTGTTTTTCTCGAATTTAAATGGCGGCACTTCAGCCAGCTTTTTGTCAACAACAATTGAAACCATGGAAAAACTGCTTTCGGCAAGCTACACGTTTTCAGTGGGCAGTATTGAAAAAGAACATGCTGCAGACAAGCTTTCTAAGCAAAACTACGATGGCATTCTGGTTATGAGTCAGTCTGATGCCGACGATGAGTTTATTGAAAGAGCCCGGCAGCAAAAGATCCCCACGGTTGTCTTAAACCGGTTTGTGGACAATCCAGAAATCGACAACTTTGCCATTGATGAAAAGCTGGGACTGCGTTTAGCGACTGAGTATGCCATTCGAATGGGACATCGCCAGTTTGCCTTGATTGAAGGGGTAGAAAAGTTTGCCTCAACCCAATTGCGAACGGCTGGCTTTAAAGAAGCGCTTGAAACTCATGCTATTGATTCTGAATCCGTGATTTATAAACACGGTGGCGACTACCGTCCAGCTGGAGGGAATGTCGAGATGCGGCAGATTCTTTCTTCTGGAAAGGTACCGACCTGTGTAATCTGTGAAAATGATGATATGGCAATTGGGGCTATCAATGCTTGCAGCGAGTTTGGCTACCGAGTTCCTGAGGATATCTCGGTAATTGGTTTTGACGACATGCCTTATTCTCAATATTTGACGCCTGAACTCACCACGGTCCGCAAGCCAACGGAAACCATGATTCAAAAAGGAATTAAGCGCCTGCTTGAAATGATTGAAAAACCTGCTGACGTTGAACCTGTTAGAAGAATAATTGATCCAGAAATCATCGTCCGTTCATCAGTGAAAAAAATAAATTAGGCTAATCAAAAGGCGTTGCGCAGTTATCTGCGTAACGCCTTTTATTTAATGAAACTTATTTTTCATAAAGCTGAGGGAACTGACGCTGAAAATCAGCAATGCTTTCATACTCTTTTGAAAGTTCGCGACTAAGCCGAATAAAAATTGGAATGAGCTTGCGATAAGCAGCAAAATTAGCTTCATTTGGCTGATAATGACGTTCTTTGCCGATGTACTTATGAATCCCATCCAGATCGCTTTCCAGTCCTAAACTCATCTTGGCTAGGTACATTGCTGCCAGACAGCCGCTTTCATAAGAATCGGGAATCGTTACCTCATGTTCATAGACGTCAGCCATAATCTGCCGTCCTAATGAAGATTGAACGAAACCGCCCGCAGCCAGAATCGCTTTTGGATCACCAGTAACCTCGGTCAAGGCCAGGGTAGTCATATAAAGATTAAAGACGATTCCTTCTAAAACGGCACGAATCATGTGCGCTCGCGTATGATTGCGATTCAGTCCAAAAAAGCTGCCGCGTGCATTAGCGTCCCACAAAGGAGCACGCTCGCCGCCTAGATAAGGATGGAACAACAATCCGGCTGATCCGGCGGGTACGGTTTGCGCAATTTCGGTTAAGACGTTGTAAGAGTCGCGTTTCAACAGTTTTGCGGTTTCGTGTTCAGCACCAAAAAGAGCATCATGAGCCCAGTTGAAAACAATGCCGCCACTGTTGATTGGACCACCAACCAGATACTTTCCCTGCATAACCGGGTAGCAGTAAAGACGAGCTTTGGGATCAATCAAGGGATGCTCGACAAATGAGCGGACGGCTGCCGAAGTCCCAATGTTGATGGCTAAAACACCCGTCTCTAAGGCGCCAACGCCAATCGTGGACAATGCACCGTCAGTAGCTCCCATAACCATTCGAACATTATCAGAAATGCCGATGACTTTAGCATACTCAGAACGAATACCAACTATGCTATGAGTAGGTTCAACCAGTTCAGGCAGCTGTGATCGTTTGATGCCTAAAAGTTTTAGGATTTCTGGATCCCAGTCAACGCTGTGCATGTTTAAGAGGCCAGTCGCGGCGGCCATGGACGTTTCTTCAGCCAAAACGTTGGTATAGCGCCAGATAACGTACTCTTTGATCCCTACCCAAAAAGCAGCTTTTTCAAAAACTTCAGGGTGATCATTTTTCAGCCAGAGCAGTTTATAGAAAGGTCCCATTGGATGAATTGGCAGCCCAGTTCTTTGGTAAACCTTCATCCCCATGCCATTTTCACGATAACGGCGCACATATTTTTCGGCGCGGTTGTCAGCCCAAGTGATGGAATTGGTGAGCGGATGGTAGTCACTATCGAGGGCGATTAAACTGTGCTGCTGGGCTGACCAGGAAATAGCGATTACCTGCTGACCATCAACGTTGGAACAGGAAACGACTTCTTGGATGGCTGAAAGAGTAGCATTAAAAATATCATTGGGATTTTCTTCGGCCATATCAGGCTGGTCTTGATGCAGTCGATAGCCTTTGTTGGCTTTAGCGTAGATCTTGCCATCCAGGTCGTATAACAATGCTTTGGTGCTGGTCGTGCCAATATCAATGCCAATAATGTATTTCATTTTTAATCAAGCTTCCTTGTGCGAATATTTGAATTCAGGAATCATACTGCACTAAGAAGTGATATATCAGCTTAACAACTGACAGTATTCTAAAACGGTTTCACATCTTAGTCAAGTCACTGAATGTTGGTTTGATCCGAATCTAGGCTGCTAAGCACAGGCTGGACGGGCAAGTTGATCGTTTCGAATTTTTAAAATAAAAATGTTCACGATAATACTACTATTAATGCAATGTTATTTGGTTGATTCAATGCCCAAATAGTCTAATTTTTTATCTTGACTTGTTCACGTGAACATTTATAATGAAACCGTGTTCAGGAATTACTAATATATCAGCTTGCTAAGAAAGCTTGGAGGTTTTCCTAATGGTTAATATCACGGATGATTATTTGAAAAACAAAGATGAATTTACTGCAGTCGGCATTAAAGTGCCAAACTACGATGATAAAAAAGTCGCTCAAAATACGTTAGCCAATCCGCACTGGGTTCACTTCGGCGGTGGCAATCTGTTCCGGGCCTTTCATGCAGCCATTGCCAGTCATTTGATTGACCAGGGCAAAATGGATTCCGGCATTATCGTTTCGGATGCTTATGATGATGGCACGATTAATGGCGTCTATCGTCCATACAACAATCGAATTCTGCGGGTAGTTACCAAAGCAGACGGGACCAAGGATCTAGAATTGTTTGCCTCAGTAGCAAAAGCGGTCTTTTCAGGACGGGCAGCTGAGGATCCGAGCGGTCTCAATGAAATGAAGCAGCTCTTTACCAAAGCCAGTCTGCAGGTCGTTTCGTTTTCAATTACCGAAAAAGGCTATGTGATCAAACAGCCTGATGGTCAATATCTGCCAGCCGTTGCTCGTGATCTGGAAAACGGCCCAGCCAAGCCAGAAAATACGATGTCGATGATTGCCAGCATGCTGCTGAGTCGTTATCAAAACGGTGCCAAGCCAATTGCCATGCTGAGTACCGATAACTTCTCGCAAAACGGCGATCGGCTAAAAGAAAGTATTTTAACGATTGCCAATGGCTGGCTGAAAAATGGCTTTGCCGATCAAGGTTTCATCGATTGGCTCTCAGATGATGCCAAGGTTTCTTTCCCATTATCGATGATTGACCGCATCACGCCTAATCCATCCGAAACGGTTGAAAAAGATTTGAAGGCGTTAGGAATTGAGGGCGTTGATATCGTTCATACCAAGAAGCATACCAACATCGCAGCTTTTGCCAATACTGAAGAAGCACACTATCTGGTGGTCGAAGACAAGTTCCCGAATGGCCGGCCTGAATTTGAGGCAGCCGGTGTAATCATGACGGATCGGGACACGGTCAATCTGGCTGATGAAATGAAGGTAACGGTCTGCTTAAACCCATTGCATACCGCTTTGGCAATCTATGGCTCGGTGCTGGGCTTTAATTCAATTGCGGCTGAAGTCAAGGACCCTGATTTGAACAGTTTGATCAAACAGATTGGCTATGTTGAAGGCCTGCCGGTAGTTAGAGATCCAAAGGTTATTAATCCAAAGGCGTTTATCGATGAACTGGTCCAAAAGCGCCTGCCAAATCCATACATCCCCGACACGCCGCAGCGAATCGCTACTGATACGTCACAAAAGCTGGGCATTCGCTATGGGGTTACGATTCAACACTACCTTGACGATCCAGATCGTGAGCCGAGTCAGCTGAACTTTATTCCGCTGGTAATTGCTACCTGGCTGCGTTATCTGATGGCCATTGATGATCATGGCGAACCATTTACGCCAAGTCCTGATCCGCTTTGGGATTCACTGCACAGCCAAGTTGCTGATCTAAAGCTGGGTAGTGCAGATCAAAATGTTCACGATAACATTAAAGGCATTTTGAGCAATCAGGCAATCTTTGGCAACGATCTCTATGCAGTCGGCCTGGGTGACAAGATTGAGGCTGACTTTAAAGAGATGCTGGCTGGGAAAGGTGCTATTCGCCAGACCTTGGAAGAAAAACTCGCTAAGTACGGTAAAAACGTTGATTAACTAAAGAAAGGATTCATTAATTATGTCAGAATACAAGATCGCAGTCGTTAACTCCAGCAGTTTTGGTCAGATTTTTAAGGAACACTGGGCAGAATTGGAAAAGATTGGTCAAGTTGATCGCTTCATGTTTGCGCCAGACATTGCTGGCAAGGAACTGGCTGAAAAACTGCAAGGATACAACATCATCATTGCCAGTGTGACGCCAAACTTTACTAAGGAATTCTTTGACAACATTACCGGACTGGAACTGATCTCACGGCATGGGATTGGCTTTAACAGCGTCGACATTGCAGCGGCTAAAGAACACGGCGTTAAGGTAACCATCGTGCCGCCGCTGGTTGAACGGGATGCCGTTGCCGAGAACGCGGTTGCTAATTTATTTGCGATTGCGCGGCAGACCTGTGCGGCAGCCAACCGTGAAGCAGCCGGTCATTATGAAGATCGGGCGCACTTTATGGGTCACCAATTTAATGGCAAGCAATATGGGGTGATTGGCTGTGGCAACATCGGCAGCCGAGTTGCGGAAATCTTCCATTTGATTAGCGGTGGCAAGGAGGTTTTGATTGCTGACCCTCATTCACGGGCTCGTGAAGGCTGGTGGGAACAAAACCCATGGGCTAAGCTGGTATCGCTTGATGAACTGCTGGCCAACAGTGATTACATCTCACTGAATGCCTCACTGGATGAAAAAGATTACCATATGCTGAATGCAGAAGCCCTTAAGAAGACGAAGCAGGGCGTTTACTTTACCAACTGTGCACGCGGAGCTTTGATCGATGAAAAGGCAATGATGGATGCCGTTAAGAGCGGTCAGGTAGCCGGCTATGCCTCTGATACGATGGAGGTTGAACCGGTTCCTGGCGATCATCCATTCCTGCATGATGAACACTTCTTGATCACGCCGCATACTTCTGCCTACACTTATGAATGTCTGCACGGCATGGGCGAAAAGTGTGTTTCCGACGTTAAGAATCTGGTAGCTGGCAAGCCACTGGTACGTGAACTGACCAGCGAATTAGACTAGCGACAAAATAAAGCCGTAGCGAGTTTTCGCTGCGGCTTTTTAGGAGGATGAATATGGCAGATCCCTTAAATATTTTGCATACGGTTGGCTTTGACGTTTTATATCCAATCGTGCGCTGTGAAATCAAATTCAATCAGCCACTGGATACCAAGCGACTGGAAAAGGCTGTTGTTTCTGTAACCAAAATCGTTCCAGAATTGATGGCAACATATAACATCAGCAAGAATGAATTTCAAAAATTGTCAGAGCCAGCCGACAGCGTGATTCATTATGTCAAAAGGATTAATGATCAAGCTGCTGCGGAACTGGATTTTGAAACGCAGCCCCAATGGCAGATCTATTGGTCAGTCGATGAGAACAAGCTGGTAATCTATGGCAGTCACATTTTGACAGATGGGGCGGGTTTCAAAGAACTCTTGTATTTATTGGCAGACTGTTACACCAAAGAGCAGTCAGTAGCGATTCAAAATCATACGGATATCGATGGCATCAAGAAATTATTAGAGCAGATCAAGCCATCTCAGCTGAATAACGACCATCCGCGAACGCCACTGTCTTTGCCGCGACTTTGCAATTCCGCAAATCAGCAGCGTCACTATCAGGTCATTTATGATGAGCTGGATCTTAGGCAATCGCATCATCTGCACTATCAATGTCGAAGACTGGGAATTCATTTAAATGATGCGTTTATGGCAGCATATGGCAAAGCAGTTCAGCAGTATTGTGGAGTCGAAACGATCAGTCTGGCTTGCCCCACTGATATGCGCAAGTTTTTGTCAGCAGACGATCAAAAGCAGCTGCGAATTCAAAACATGACCGGGCGCTACAACATGCAGATTGAGGCCCCTTTGAGCGAATCAATGGCGGATACGGCATGGCATGTTCATCGGGCAATGAATGAGCAAAAAGAGCAGTATGCGTTTTTAGAGTCGTTTCGTTCAATGATTACCAGTCTGGCTAATGGCGCTTCGGTTGCCAAACTGCAGCAAGACGTGCAGGATCATTACCATGTCCGTGGAATCTCCTACACCAATCTTGCCATTATCGATGCTGAAAAACTGAATTTTGGCGATGCAGTTCCCGTTTCTTGTTTAATGAGCGGTGGTTTTCGTGAAATGCCTAAATATCAGATTGCCGTCAGCACGTTTCGCAAGCGGATCAATCTGGTTGCCAACGTTATCGGCACGTCCCAAGAAATTTGGTTGGCCAGAGCGGTAATGAATCAAATGAAACTTTTTTTGCTGACAATTTAAAGAAAATTAAAACCCCCCTCGCTTCAGGATTCTGAAACGAGGGGGCTATTTTACCAGATTGGCAATAGTTTTAAATTGGCCGTATTTTAGTGGTTCAGACGGTAAACCCATTGACGGCCATCGCGAGCCAGCAGTTCATCAGAAGCAGCTGGGCCCATTGAACCAGGCGTGTAGTTAGGGAATTGAGGTTCTTCAATGTCCCAAAGCTTGCGAATAACGTCAACAAACTTCCATGCGTAGGCAATTTCAGCCCATGATGCAAAGTTGGTGTGGTTGCCTTCCAGTGCATCGTGGAAGAGACGTTCGTATGGTTCTGGTGATTCGTTCTTGGCTTCGTCGCTTTGCAGGTACTTCAAGTCAACTGGTTCAGTCGTGAAGCCTTGGCCGGCGCGCTTAGCGTTCAGACGCAGTGAGAAGCCGGAGTTTGGTTCAACGAAGATCGTCAGAACGTTGGAGTTCAATGACTGTTCACTCTTCATCCGTGGGTTGGCAAAGATGTCGATCAGCGGCTTCTTGAAGACAACGTCGATACGGGTAAACTTGTCAGCCAGCTTCTTACCAGTCCGGACGTAGAATGGCACGCCAGACCAGCGATAGTTGTCAAACATCAGCTTGGCAGCGACAAAAGTTTCCGTAATGGAGTTTGGATCAACGCCGTCTTCATTGCGGTAGGCGTGCGTGTCATCGCCAGCACCGTATTGGCCACGAACAAAGTTGGCAGCTGCTTCGGATGGGGTGTAGACCCGCAGTGAACGCAGTGCTTTGATCTTTTCAACCCGAACGTCGGTGTCGGTAAAGGCAACTGGTTGTTCCATTGCCAGTTGAGCAACGATCTGCATGATGTGGTTTTGCAGCATGTCACGCAGCGCACCGGATTGGTCGTAGTAGCCGGCACGTTCTTCAACACCCAGTTTTTCACTCAGCGTTACTTGGATGTTGTCGATGTAGCGGTTGTTCCACAGAGATTCGATGATCGTGTTGCCAAAACGCAGGGCTTGAATGTTTTGAACCATTTCCTTACCCAGGTAGTGGTCGATCCGGAAGATTTGGTTTTCGTTGAACGTTTGTGACAGTTCGTCGTTCAGCTTCTTAGCGGATTCGTAGTCACGACCAAATGGCTTTTCGATCACCAGACGGTTGAAGCCATCCTTGGTCAGCAGGTCCTGCTTCTTCAAGTTCAAGGCAATCGTGCCAAAGAATTGAGGAGCCATGGACATGTAGAACAGGCGATTGCCTTCAGCACCAAATTGCTTGTCCAGTTCTTCCAGGCGTTGCTTAAGCACAGTGTAGTGTTCAGGCTTGGTAACGTCATGGGATTGGAAGAAGAAGTGCTTGGCAAATGCCTGAGCTTGACCTTCTTCGTTTTCCATACCGTTGACGGACTTCAAAACCATTTGTTGGAAGTCCTCATCGCTCAGCGGACGCCGAGAAGTACCGAGCAGAGCAAAGTGTTCTGCCAGGTAGCCTTTCTTGTAAAGGTTGAATAATGATGGGTACAGCTTGCGTTGTGCAAGGTCGCCGGCTGCCCCGAACAGCGTAATTAAAGCTTTATTTTCCTTAGCCAAAATGTTCACTCCTTCTGAAAATATCAGAAAATCACTCTAACGCTTAAATTATATACTTTTATGTTCAAAACTGCACTAGAAAGCGTCCCCACTTTTTGCGGAATTCTCAAATGGACCACGCCTAAAAAAAGCGCGTTCTGGGGTTTTGTCAAACGCTTATCAGACAATGGTATAGGCCGAAAATAAAATTTTATTTTAGCGTTTAGCGTTGATCTAACGTTAAAGCAATCGCTTGCACATATCAGTTTTTTTAGTAAAAAAACACGCCTGCTTCAAGCACGCGCGTTTTTGATGATCAGTAATTAGTCGACGTAAGGCTTGCGTTCGCTCAAAACACCAAAAATGGTGAAGACAACGGCAACCAGCATGGTAGTCAGCTCACCGGCAAACCATGAACCGCTGGCGGCCTTAAGATTGCCGACGAGCATTGGACCAAATGCGGCCAGTAGATAGCCTAATGATTGAGCCATGCCGGACAGTTTTCCCGTGTTAACCGGAGTCTTGGTCTTTAAACTGAACAGCGTCATGATCAGGGCAAACGTTGCCGAGGTTCCGATTGCCAAGATCAAGCTGACAAAGACAAACCAGCCAAAGTTATGGAATGGCATCATCAAGCCAAGATAGCCCAGAATCGTAAAGATACCGGCACCAAGAATCAGCGGCGTCCGGTTGCTCATCTTAGTTGCCCATAATGGTGCTAAAAAGGCTCCCGGCATGGAGAACAGCTGGAACAGTCCTGCGATCAGACTGGACTGATTGTGGCTTAAACCGGCACTGATTGCGATTGATGGCAGCCAGGCAACCGTTGTATAGAAGACGAATGATGACAAACCAAAGTAGACCAGAATCAGCCAAGCCGTCTTATTTTTCCACATATTGATGCCAGTATTGGTGGATTCGCTGGTTCCACGCTGGTTAAAACGCAGATTTGGCAGCCATAATACCAACGTTGCCAGCACCAGCATACTGAGAAGCATTACTGAGAACTGCCAGCTGCTGCTTTGCGCAACTGGGGTAATGGCATAGGCGCCAATTGCTGAGAAGAGCGCTAATGAAACATTATAAAGACTGGTCATTGAACCGATCTTATCAGGCAGGTTTTCAGTGATGATGGCAGGCAGGAGCACATTCAAAAAAGTGATTCCAATGCCGACCAGCAGCGTACCGATCATTAATGAAGCATAGTTGAGAACCCGCAGCCAGGAACCGGCAAATAAGATCAGCAGGGCAATGGCAATCGTCAATTCATTGCCAAGCTTTTGCCCGATCATTGGTACCACGACCGCGACCAAGCCAAAACAGATCAAAGGAATCGTAGTTAAAATCCCCAGACTGGTAGTGGCAACGTGAAATGAGGCAGCAATCTCGCCAACGATTGAAGGGATCGAGGTTACCGGCGTCCGCATGCAGGCGCCCAGCAGGAAAATGCCTAAAACCAGAAAGGCGCTGTGTTTGCGCGTGTTGTTCAAAATATCATTCCTTTCTTGATTAATGAATAGTTGGTTATTTGTTTCCGCTTTTTTCTAAGACCACGTCATTGTAACATGAATCTGCACAAAGTTTAACGATTTACATGCAACAAAATCTATATGAAAGTCAAAATACAGTATTCGTCGCAATAAACGACCATTAGCGCTTACCTAGCTCTTTTTTGAATCGAAGTCGAGATTTGACGAATGACTCGTGGCTCCCTATAATTTAAAGGAACACTTTATCGGAGGAAAATTATGACGGCAAAAATCTATCCGTATTTGACTTTTGAAAATGCGCGCGAAGCCATGCATTATTACGTGGAACAATTTGGCGCCGAGATCATCTACCGTCAGCCGCTTTCAGCAGAGCAAGCTGAAAATCTTGGCTTGGCATTGGATGATCTGGATGCTACGACTGCGCACGGTGAATTTTCAATTGTCGGACAGAAAATCGTCTGTGCCGATGCAACGATGGGCAATCCCCAGACTTCTTCGCTGATTTCCCTGCTTTTGGATTTTGGCGGTGATGAAGCAGGTGCCAAGGAATTATTTGATCGTTTGGCTGCCAGCGACGCACAGCGCGTAACCCTGCCTTTTGGACCGCATGAACTGGGCGGTAATCTGGGACAAATCGTTGATCAGTACGGTATTACCTGGCTGATCAGTGCAGGAATTCCACAAGAATAGATTGACGAAGCAAAAAAGCGAATCTGGTCATTTGCGACTGGATTCGCTTTTTACTATTCAAAACTGGCGGGATCGGCAATCACGTTATCGATGCCATTAGGATTGCCGGACCATTTGAATTTATCGTACCAGATAGCATGTTCTTCGGTATCCAAAGTATCGATCTGCATGCATTCGGCTGGGGACAGTTCGAAATCAAAAAGGTCGGCATTTTCTCGCATGCGTTGTGGGTGCGTAGTTTTGGGGATTACGATCAGATCATGCTGCAAAGCCCAGCGCAGTTCAACTTGAGCTGGTGTTTTTTGATGACTTTGAGCAATCTTTTCAATAATCGGTTCGTGCAGGAGCGTACCATTCCCCAGTGGCGACCAGGCTTCCATTTGAATGCCATGCTGCTGGCAGAAATTGACGATGGCTGGCTGATGAATCTTGGGATTGAACTCAATTTGATTGATTGCGGGCGTGATCTGGGCATGATCCAATAAATCACGCATGCGCTCAACATCGAAATTGCAGACACCGATTGCCTTGGCCTGACCATCGGCATAGATTCGTTCCATTGCCTGCCAGGTCTGGTTGTATAAGTCGTTGACCGGCCAGTGCATCAGTAACAGATCAACGTAATCGGTCTGCAGAGCCTGCAGCTGGCCTTCAAATCCTTTGCGTACGCGGTCGTAGTCGCCTTGATCGCCATTATAGATCTTGGTAGTCAGAAATACGCTGGTCCGGGTGCGTCCAGTAGTTTGAAAGGCATCCTGCATTCCTTGACCGACCGCGCTTTCATTGCCATACTGCTTGGCCGTGTCCAACAGCACATAGTCGTTTGCCAAGGCATCAAAAACCATCTGCTGGGTCGTTTCAAGCGGGGTCTTCCAAACGCCCAGGCCAATCTGAGGCATTAAAAGACCATTGTTTAGCTGAATCTTTGGCTGCAAATTCTGATTCAAAAAAATCATCTCCATTACTGCATGAAATCGATGCCATTACTAATGCTATTATAAAACTATTTGTTCACGTGAAACATTAAGAATTAAAAAAGCATGGCCAAAGACAGCCATGCAAAAAATACCCTTGCTTAGGCGTTAGCCTGTTGCCAGCGCTTGGTCAGAATAGCGTAGATCTGCTCAACATCCTGACTGGTACCACGCAGCTCGTAGTCAGCCAAGAATGGCACCTTAAATTCGTAGGCATACTTGCGGGCGGTCAGACAGTACTGTTCGTTAAAGTTACGATTGCCGCTGCCAACTACGCCTAAGCACTTTTTAGCATTATCATTTTCTGCGATGTATTCACCCAAAGCATTGGTCATCAGCTCTTTAACGCCGGAGTCAAAGCCATTGCCACCGTCCAGATAGGTTGGCACAAAAGCAAAAAATGGTTCGCTTTCGGCTGCCGGCAGTGTTTGATCGGTGATTTCCTTTAGATTGATGGTGGGCAGCTGCGGGTTGAAACTGTGCTGCTGCTGGGCGTATGCCTGCAAACGGGTCAGAAATGAGCGGGTGTTGCCCTCGATAGAGATAAAAAGGATGTTCATGTCGTTTGATTTCCTCTTTCTTATTAATTAATAGTCGATAACTTATATTTTAGCCGATTTTTAAAGCAGTTGACACTGTCTTTTTAGTTTAAAAATGGTTTGGTGCTGCAACCACGTTATAATAAAAGCAAATGACTTAGAGAGGATGATTTTCCATGGTCGAAATAGTCACGCATAATTTGACGATTGAAGCCGATAATGGCAGTCGATTGTCAAATATCGACCTGACGCTGCAGTCACCTAACGTAGTGGCTTTTTGCAGCGATGATCCGCTGTTTGGCGAGACGCTGTTTTCATTGCTGCGCAAACGTGGGCAGCCAACCAGCGGTACGATTCAGATCAACGACCAGCCTTTAAAGACTTTTCGTCATCCAGAAAAGACGCTGGTGATGCTGGATGATCTCAGATTCAAGGATCGCTGGACAATTCAGCGCGCGATTCGCCAAGCACAAAAAGGCAGTGCCAATTCGATTGACGATGAACAGGCTCGTCAGATTCTAAGCCAGTTTGACCTGGACTGGCAGCTTGCGATCAGCGACCTCAATCGAAACCAAAAAATTGAGCTGAGGATAATTCTCCTGCTGGTCAAACAGCCGTCCATTCTTTTGCTTGACCACGCAACGGATCGACTGACACCGCGGGAAGCAAAGGCAGTTTGGCAGCTGTTGCGCAGTTATGCTCAAAAGACTGATGCATTGATCTTGATGACCAGCAGCAATATGACGACCATGATGAGCTGCGCTGATGATATTTATTATTTCAGTCGCGGCTATTTGACCTCAACGCGCCACTTGCATTCTCAAAGCGGCGTTGACTGCGTGGTTACGGTTTTTGGCACTGGATTTCCGATTGAGACGGCCCAGAAGCTGGGAGCCAGAATCCTGGAAGAAGCACCGCAAGAAACCCGTTTTTTATACGCAGGCAATATTCAAGCAATTCTGCCGCTGCTGGAGCAAAGCACGATTACTGACGTTCGGATTGAGGATGCCACGGTAGCAGACGAACTGATGACCTACTAGTAAAATGAGGTGAGACTATGAATCGAATCATATTGATTGGGCAGCGTAATGATGGCTTACGCGAGCGCCTGCTGTCATTGCTGCCGGATGCTATGGTAGAGCCAAGCTTTCATTTTAAGCTGCAAAGCCAAGACGTCTTGTGCTGGCTGCCCAAGCCTGGCGATCCGGTTGACCAGGATGTCTATGACCTGGTTGATCTGATTGATGACAGCAACGTAACGCCAGCAAAGATCGTAATGCTCTCGATTGCCGGGACAGCCGATGATGCCACTGATGAGCAGCTGCAGAAATGGTATGGCAAACCGGCTTTGGATATGGTATTAGCTCATCAATATGCGATTAAGATGATTGACGAGCTGGAGTTTCCGTATGTGATCGTGCGGGCGTTGCCAATTGTTCCACGCGAAACGGCCTTAAAGATTATTAGCGAGGGCCAGCCGCTGACGGGACAGGCAGTTGGGTTAACTCAGGCTGCCGATGTATTGAAGATGGCATTGACGACTGATCAATACCGTAATCAATCTGTGGGCATCGAAGACTAAATTATGAATGCTTTAACGACCAATCAAATGTAGTAATGCTGTATACTGGTTTTGAAAACTATCTAACTACTCGGAATGGAGGAACCAAAATGACGAGTTTTGAACGCTGGCAGGCTAACTTGGGTAAGATTCAGCTGCCGCACTGGGATGAGCTGCCAGACCTGGATCTTTATGTCGACCAGGTTGTTGCCTTGGTTAATGATCGCGCTATGGGAATGGGGATCGCGCCGATTACCAAGTCGATGATCAACAACTATGTTAAAAAAGGCATCATCATGGCTCCAGTAAAAAAGAAGTACTCGCGCTACCAGCTGGCGGCGGTGATTATGATTGCCATGCTCAAGGGCAGCTTTTCGATTCCTTCAATTCATGAGGGCATCAAACAGGTTACGATCAATAATTATCCGCAGCAGGCCTATGATCGCTTCGTCGACTTGATGAATGCCCGGCTGCATAATGAATCAGCAGCGGTCGACAATCAGCTTGACCCGGTGAATGACCAGCTGATCAATTACGTAGTGGAAACGCTGTTCAACCGCATGCAGGCTGCCGAGCTGCTAAAGACCATGCAGGAAACTCAACAGCCGCGCGATGTCAAAAAGGGTTAATCAAGTTCTTGAGCCAGCCTGGTCAGATAGGCATGACTCTGCAGCTGTTCTTGGCAGTCTTCCTGGTTTGAGAGATTGATCTCGTAAATGCTGGTAGCATCAGGATTCAAGCACGGCAAGACATCACGCCAGTCAATCTTGCCGGTTCCTAGTGGCAGACTGTCATGGGTTAGCCCCATTGAATCGACCAAATGATAATGAACGATCTGGTCCTTTAAGTGCCGCAGCGATTTTTGCAGGCCTTGATTATTGCCGTGCAGCCAGATGAAGCAATGCGAGGTATCAAAGGCCAGCCGATAATGATGACTTAAAATCTCGTCTTCCATTGCTGGATCGCCATAGGCAAATACCGGCGCGATGGAGTTTTCAAACATGATGTGACTGCCGCCTGCTTTGGCAAAACGATCCAGGCGGTCAAATGCAGCTTGCTGAGCGGCCGTCAGATTAGGATAGCAGTCGATGTATTTGGTGGTTTCCTGAGCATAGGCGCCGTGAATCAGACATTGAACGTCGAGATCCTTGGCCAAACCGATCAGCTGCATCGTGGTTTCTTCAACAAAACGATACAGTTCGGGAAACTGTTTTTCAGGGGCCACGATCTCAGCGTGGGTGGCGCCAAACTTCATCGGATGGTGCAGAACGATCCTATTGACGCCACGGCTCTGCACGTATTGGACGGCCTCATATAGATGATGATAGCCATTGGGCGTGAAGTCGCTTGCGTCGGTGTAGAATTCATAGACGTCAGGATGATGCTGCAGCCGGTCGTCGATCTGTGTGCGACTGCTGCTGCCCTTTAGTCCAAGCAGTATTTTCATTTTTTTATCGCCATCCTCTAAAACAGATTATCTTAATTATTATAGGGCAATCAGCGTGGAGTGCGCGAGCTGATTGTTTTGCCAAGCCAAAGATTCATCGCTAAAATTAAAAAAGTCTAATTTTATATTGAATTTCTAATTTAATGGTTTTATAATGATGCTAATAATTTGGAAAACGGAGATGAAATCATGGTTCAAGCATTTGCTAAGGCAACG
Organism: Limosilactobacillus sp. WILCCON 0051; assembly: GCF_039955095.1. NCBI lineage: Bacteria > Bacillati > Bacillota > Bacilli > Lactobacillales > Lactobacillaceae > Limosilactobacillus > Limosilactobacillus allomucosae. Next base: position 2,267,926 of record NZ_CP154878.1, on the reverse strand, counting down.
TCTTATCAACGCTATCTGTAAATGATAGTGGTTGTGTTCGTTATGGATGCAGGCACGCAACAGCTTGTATCCGCGGAAGCTTGACATGATGCCGCCGCGGGCCGTCCCGTGGCGATTGATGATTCATCAAAATTGCCGTCACGGAGCAGCGTGGCGGTTTTTATTTTGGAAAGGATGAATGGTCAATGGAACAACGACACTTGAAAATGACAGAGAGTCTCGGCGTAATCATCGTCATGTTTTTGATCTTGGGAACCTTAATCATTAAATACAAAATGAGCCCGCAGATCCCGATTCTTTGCGTCTTTACGCTGCTGCTGTTTTACGGCAGACTGCGCGGCTTTGAATGGGAACAGATTATCGATGGAATTGCTGAAGGGATCAAACCAGGAATTATTCCGATGATGATCTTTATGATGATTGGGCTTTTGATCAGTACCTGGCTGGCCTCAGGAACGATTGCGACGATCATGGTCATTGGCTTTGATCTGATCTCGGTTAAGTTTTTTATCCCCACTGTCTTTTTAGCTTGTGGGATCGTTGGCATCATCGTTGGCAATGCATTTACGACAATTTCAACGCTGGGACTGGCTTTTATGGGGATTGGCCACGTTCTGGGCTTTAGTGATGCGATGACGGCAGGAGCCATTGTTGCAGGCGGCTTTTTGGGCAATAATCTTTCGCCGCTGTCTGACACTTCAAATCTGACCACCAGTCTGATTGGCAATCGAGTTCCAGAACATTTGAAAAACACTGCTAAATCCGCAGTTCCTGCAGCAATTGCGGCCGCTGTGATCTATGCGGTAATCGGCTTTAAAAACACCAGTGCGGATCTTTCGCGTGTCGACGTTATCAGCAGCGCGCTCAGATCCAGTTTTCATGTTGGCGCTTGGTCGCTGCTGCCGATTCTGGTGCTTTTGGTTATGTCGTTAAGACAGGTGCCGGCAATTCCTACTTTATTGGCTGGCTCGTTTACGGCACTGGTCTTGACCAAGATCTGGACGCCATCGCTCTCGTTTGCTCAGATCAGCAATCTGTTGATGAATGGCTTTCAGATGCATGGCAGTAAGCTGCTTGACTCGTTGATGTCCGGTGGCGGCATTGCCCATATGCTGAACTCGATTGCGCTGATCCTTTGTGCCTTGTCGATGGGCGGGCTTTTGATGAAGTACGGAGTCGTCGATCAATTGCTGATTGCCCTGCAGAAACTGGTCAATACGCCATTTAAGCTGGTTTTGGCAACGATCGTCAGTGGGGTCGCCGTCAACGTGATGATTGGCGAGGAATACCTTTCTGAAATCCTGCCAGGCACGGCTTTCAAATCAGCTTACGAAGAACAGCAGCTTTCCAAAAACATGCTGACGCGCTCATTGGTAGCTGGCGGGGCCGACATCAATCCACTGGTACCCTGGAGCGTCAGCGGAATCTTCATTGCCGGAACCTTAAGCCTGCATGACTACGGCTACGTTGCCTTTACGCTCTACCCACTGCTTAATCCATTGGTGACTTTAATTCTGGCGGCGTTGCCACAATCGAAAAAACAGCAGGCGACGGCTTGATCATAAACTAAATATTCAAAACCCCCGCATCTCGGCTGAAATGCGGGGGTTTAATGATGTTAGAGGTTCTTGTCCATAATAAAGGTCAGTTTTGAAAGCTCCAGACCGTGCATGATCAGCTGGCTCATCAGCTCTTTGGTGCGTTTAGCCATTTCGGCAACCATTTCATGCGTCTTCTCGCTCAAAACGTCACTGGCTTCATTGTTGTCCATTCCTTCAGCAAGTGGGGCAGTTTCATCGATCCACTTGTAGAAGTATTGGCGAGCGTCCTTGAGGTAGTCGAGATCGGCCTGCAAAAACTCTGCATGATGGCTTTCAACGATCATGGAAAGTGCCCGGTACATCCAGTAGGCGCTCTTCAGATTCATGTTGAGCTCTTTAGGCGTGTTCTTGTAGCTGGCATCGACATCCGCGGCGTTGCCGAAGAATGGGACGTATGGCGTGAACGTTGGAATCCCAAAGCTCATCCACATGATCGTTGAGGCCGCTTCTGGCAGATCAGGCCGAACCTGCAGGATGTGCGAGTTTTGGGTTCGATTCAAAGAAATTGGCCGGAACATGTGCTTTTCTTCATCCGTACCGTGGCCCAGCGGATCATAAGGCGTGTTTTGGTAGTGACTGCTCAAAACTTCTTCAACGTCTTCCAGAGTAATCTTGTGGTCGGCCTTCATAATAAATGGCAGATCAAAGTCCAGGGGATCCATCTCAACGTCTGGGCTTAGAACTTTGTGACCATACCATTGCCGAGGCGTGTTGTAGTGCTGGTCAAAAACGGTAGCCGTGCCAAAAATGTGGCGAAAGTTCCAGCCGTCGCGATCCGGATTCAGATGATGTTCTGCCACGAACTCGCGAATCGTGTCATCCCACATAAAGTTATCAGGATCATTGAAATCAACTTCTTGAATGGCGATGCGGTTGCCGGTTACCGCGTAGCAGTCATCAGGAATTCGCTGGGCAACCCAGTGATGACCAGTAATGATTTCCATATACCAGACATCGTTTTTATCACTGAAGATTACGCCATTGCCTTCTGCAGAGCCGTATTTTTTGATCAATTGTCCCAGGTACTGAACCCCTTCGCGCGCGCTGTTGATAAACGGCAGAGTAGCAGCAACGATCAGATCTTCGTTGATGCCGGTATCTTCAACCAAAGGATCAAAGGCCAGCACCCGTTCATTGGAATAGGTGCTTTCCGTGGCGCTCATGCCAACGTTCTTTTCGTTAAAGCCGCTCTCATCAAAGACGCCTTCCGTTTTGTAGTTGACGTTGGGCGTTCCTTGGTAGCGGTAGCCGTCAGCGGGACGATCAACCACGCATTTGTTAAGGTAGGCCTTAACCTGGTTGGGCTGGTTATGGTATGCCGGATAGGTAACGAAGCGCTGTGGAGTCAGGGGGCCAAACGTATCATCGTTACGGGCAGCCATGGTTGAGCCATCAATGGTAGCATTTTTGCCGACCAAAACCGTGGTGCAGGCAGACAGATTTTTCTTCATTCTTTTAGACCTTCTTTTTCTACAAAGATTCCTAATTGCATTATAAAAATAATTCTAAGCGTATCTGAATAACAGGTCAATTATCCCAAACGGCTCAGCAGACTCAAAATCCCCATCATCAGCAGATTGATCAACAGGGCAAATGCCAATGACCAATAAAAAGGAGCCAGCCAGGTTCGCAAGGTCTGTGCAACGATTGGTCCCGTCGTAAACTGACAAAGAATCAAAGCCGCTGCCAAAAAGACAATAAGCAAAGTCATCAGACCAGTGGCGGAGTTTTCCAGATCGGCACTGCTAAGATCAAAGCCGCCAATGGCAATGTTGCCGATCAAAATCAGCCATAGAATCGTGCGACCGGCCGCCAGATGAATCTGCGGCGCCTCGGTCTGAGTAATCAAGGCATGCCAAAGCGTAAAGATTCCCGGAACCAGCCATTGAGTCAGACCAACGATTGCCAGCGTACAGCCAACAACTGGCGCAATCCCGATAAAGACATTGCCAACGCGCTGATAAAAACTGTGCTCGTTCCAGGCATGGTTGACATAGCCCAGGGCGTTGTCGGCTGGATTATGCGGATCAGGAACGTGCAGCAGCCGAAAACTGACGATCTGATGGCCGAAAAACAATGCCGTCAGCAGATGACTCAGCTCATGAATGACAACGCCAATGCCGCCAAGAATAATCTGAGCATAAAAGCCGCCGATGACAACGGACAGGGCCTTGTTGCGGCGACTGATCATAACGGTTAATGTCCCTAAGAGTACTGGGATCATTACCAAAAAGAGCCCCAGCGCGCCCAAGACTTTAAAATAGCCGTTCATGATCTTTTAATGCTGCTGCAGGTCGGCAAACTGGGCATGAACCAATTCAGCCAGTGCTTCTGCATTGACGGCAACGGAACGACCAATCTGACCAGATGAGACATAGATCTGCTCGCTGGCTTTGGCATCATTGTCGATAAAGATCGGGTACTTGTGCTTTTCCCAGATGCCAACGGGGGTATTGGCACCGTGAACGTAGCCGGTCGTCTTAAGCAGATTTTTCAGCGGCACCATGTCGACTTTTTTGTTGCCGGAAACCCGTGCTAAGGCTTTTTCATCAAGGTGGCTGTCAATTGGCACTACGCCGACTAATGGTCCGGTGGTTGGGCCTTCCAGTACCAGCGTCTTATAGATCAGATGCTCATCGATGCCCAGGTGATCGACTTTCAATGACCGGACATCGCCATCTTCAAACGTTGGAAAGACTATTTGCTGATAGGGAATGTGGTGCTTATCAAGAATCTGTTCGACTTGAGTTTTTTTAATGCGTTGTTTTTTCTTACTCATAAAGGGTCTCCTTAAATAAATTGAAATATCAGCCAGGTAATTAATCAAAACCGCAAGCCCATTATGACATGAGTTGCCAGAATTGATAAGGCGATGATTAGGTGTCCAATTAAAGATTGGGTATCAAATTTCAAGTTTTTGTCAAATCTGGGACGGACCAATTAACGTAAAAATGGTAACCAATTATCATGAGATTTGATATACTATGAACTGATTTAGATACTACAAGTTAAGACAGGGGTCGATGGACCGACCGAGGGGTAATTACATGGCAGACTTAGTATACCGCTCAGTAATGCGCGATATAAAACATAAGATACTCAATGGCGACTATGCGAATATGAAGCTTCCCGATGAACGCAGCCTTAGCAGCGACTACGGGGTCAGCCGCAGTTCCATCAAGCGGGCATTGGGAATCTTGGCGCAGCAGGGCATCATTTTTAAGAAACGTGGTTCGGGGACCTTTATCAACCCGCTCTATTTAAAAAATCAAGCGATGTTTCGCTATGAGGGCAGCAATCTGGGGATTACCGACAGTTTCAAGCTTGATGGCAAGAAACAGGGCATCAAGCTTTTGAACTATCAAGTCGTGCCGGCCAGCCAAGAAATTCAACAGGATCTTTTTTTAAACGACAATGATTTTGTCTATCAAATCAAACGGCTGCGCTTGATTGACGATCAGCCGTTCATGATTGAAACGGGTTATATTCCAATTAAAATCATGCCGACGCTTTCGCCAGCCATTGTCGAAGGATCGATCTTCAACTACTTGGAAGAATCGCAGAATAAAACCGTTACGCGCTCATTTATGACGATTTCGGTTTCGCCTTCCAATGATGAGGACCAAAAAGAGCTGCATCTAAAACCTACCGAGCCAGTCGGTATTATGGAAGGCGTCTTTTTCCTGGATGATGGAACGCCATTTGAAGTCTCAAACATGCGCGTGCATTATCAATACATGAAATACAATACGTTTGTCAATCTAAACCAGGATTAGGGGGGATCAATTTGATTAAGGCAATTGCCGTTGATATGGACGGTACTTTTTTAAATTCACAAAGCACGTTTGATCGACCGCTGTTTGAAAAAGTCTATGCTCAGCTGCAGGCAAAAGACGTTGAATTTGTCGTCGCCAGCGGCAATCCAATCTATCAGCTGGTTGAAAAACGCTTTCCCAAAGAAGCAGATGGCATGGCTTTCGTTGCCGAAAACGGGGTTGAGCTGATTGATCGTGGTCAAGAGATCTACTGTGGTCAGTTTACTAAAGAACAGGTTGAGACGCTGGTTGCGTTCTTCCGCTCGATCCCAGGCGGCCATTTGATTATTTCGGGACGGCATCATGCTTTTGCGTTTGCCGATGAAGACCCATTGTTTGTAAAACGCGTTCAGCCGCATTATATCCACATGCAGCAAATCAATTCATTGGCTGATATTGATGATCCGGTAGTTAAGTTTATGATGGATGTTCCGCCAAAAGAAACCAGATTTTGGATGGATGAGGTCATCAAGCGGTTTGGCAGCATCGTGCACCCTGTATCAAGCGGCTATGGCAACATGGACTTGATCATTCCCGGGATGGATAAGGCAACCGGCTTGAAGCGGCTTTTGGCAGCTCGTGGTTGGCAGCCCAGTCAGCTGATGGCGTTTGGGGATGGACAAAACGATGCCACCATGCTGAAATTAGCCGGCGAGAGCTATGCCATGGCGCAAAGTGCTCCCGAAGCCATTGCGGCCGCTAAATTCCGCTGCGGCAGCAATGATGAGAACGGCGTGTTAAATAAGATCATTGAACGTTTTGATCTGAATGTTTGAAAGCCGGCCCGATTTGAGGCGGGCTTTTTTGATTTCTTAGCAAAAATTTAGAGTGAAAAACACGCCTTTTTCGCAGAAATTCTGCTAAAATTTGGGTGTTCAATCAATCGGAGCAGCTTTGGTAAAGCCTTTTATAATAAAGGCTGAAGCGGATTTTTGATAATTGGACCGTATCAATTTTCAAAAAGGTTGACTTTTAGAAAAAATCCTATATCATAGATAGCGTAAATTGATTGAGGTTTACGAGACGTTATAGTCAGAACGTAGTTATTTTATTTAAGGAGTGTAATATCGATGGCAGTAAATTACGATTCCAAGGAATACTTGGAAACTGTTGACGCTTACTGGCGGGCAGCCAACTACCTTTCTGTTGGTACGCTGTTCCTGATGCACAACCCACTGCTGCGTCGCGAACTGAAGCCTTCCGACGTTAAGCCAAAGCCAATTGGTCACTGGGGTACGATTGTTCCTCAAAACTTCATTTATGCACACTTGAACCGTGTTATCAAGAAGTACAATGTAAACATGTTCTACATTGAAGGTTCAGGTCACGGTGGCCAAGTTATGGTCAACAACTCTTACCTGGACGGTTCCTACACGGAAATCTACCCAGAAATCACCCAAGACGAAGCTGGTATGGCTAAGCTGTTCAAGCACTTCTCCTTCCCAGGTGGTACTGCTTCACACGCTGCTCCTGAAACGCCAGGTTCACTGCACGAAGGTGGGGAACTGGGTTACTCCCTGTCCCACGGTGTAGGTGCAATTCTGGACAACCCAGACCAAATCGCAGCTGTTGAAATCGGTGACGGTGAAGCCGAAACTGGTCCTCTGGCTGCTTCCTGGTTCTCTGACAAGTTCATCAACCCAATCAAGGATGGTGCCGTTCTGCCTATCCTGCAAATCAACGGTTTCAAGATCTCCAACCCAACGATCCTGGCTCGGATGAGCGATGAAGAACTTACTAAGTACTTCGAAGGTATGGGCTGGAAGCCATACTTCGTTTCCGCTTACAACGGCGAAGGCTTTGATGGCTACAAGGACACCATGGAAGTTCACGAAGAAATGGCTAAGACGATGGATGCTGCTATTGAAGACATCCTGGCTATCCAAAAGCACGCTCGTGAAACTGGTGACGACTCCATGCCACAATGGCCAATGGTAATCCTGCGCGCACCTAAGGGTTGGACTGGTCCTAAGAAGGACTTGGATGGCAACCCAATCGAAAACTCATTCCGTGCTCACCAAATTCCAATTCCAGTCGCACAAGACGACATGGAACACAAGGACATGCTGATCAACTGGCTGAAGTCCTACAAGCCAGAAGAACTGTTCGACGAAAACGGTGCTCCAGTTGCCAAGGTTACGGCTAACACGCCAGAAGGCAATAAGCGGATGGCTATGAACCCAATCACTAACGGTGGTTTGGATCCTAAGCCACTGGTTATGCCAGACTACCGCAAGTACGCTGTTGACGTACAAGGCCATGGTGTTGTTAAGAAGCAAGACATGATCGAATGGGGCAAGTACCTGGACGAAATGTTCAAGCTGAACCCAGACAACTTCCGCGGCTTTGGTCCTGACGAATCTAAGTCCAACCGTCTGTACGCTGTTCTGGACAATGACAAGCGTCAATGGATGGAAGACATTCACGAACCAAACGATGAAGACCTGGCACGTCAAGGTCGGATGATCGACTCACAACTTTCTGAACACCAAGCAGAAGGTTGGCTGGAAGGTTACACGCTGACTGGTCGTCACGGTTTCTTTGCTACTTACGAATCATTCGGTCGTGTCGTTGACTCCATGCTGACTCAACACCTGAAGTGGATGCGTAAGGCTAAGGAACAATACTGGCGTCATGACTACCCAGCATTGAACTTTGTTGACACTTCTACGGTATTCCAACAAGACCACAACGGTTACACTCACCAAGATCCAGGTCTGTTGACTCACCTGTACGAAAAGGAACGTGCTGACCTGGTTAAGGAATACCTGCCAGCCGACACTAACGAACTGCTGGCTGTATCCGACAAGGCCTTCAACGACCGCGAATGCATCAACGTCTTCGTTACGTCCAAGCACCCACGTCTGCAATGGTTCTCCATCGACGAAGCCACTAACATCGTTAACCACGGTCTGGGCTACGTTGACTGGGCATCTACTGACCAAGGCGCAGAACCAGATGTTGTCTTCGTATCTGCTGGTACGGAACCAACTGAAGAAGCTCTGGCAGCTATCGACATTCTGCACGACAACTTCCCAGAACTGAAGATTCGTTACATCAACGTTGTTGAAATCATGAAGCTGATGACGCCTGACAAGAACGCTGAAGGTCTGACTGACGAAGAATTCGACCGTTACTTCACGGCTGACAAGCCAGTTATCTTCGCATGGCACGGCTTCCGTGACATGATCCAAAGTCTGTTCTTTGACCGTCACAACCACAACGTTCACATCCACAGCTACCAAGAAAATGGTGACATCACGACGCCATTTGACATGCGTGTGCTGAACGAACTTGACCGGTTCCACCTGGCTAAGGACGCTATCCTGAGCGTACCTGGCTACGAACAAAAGGCTGCTGCCTTCGTAAACGAAATGGACAACATGGTTGACAAGCACAACCACTACATCCGTACTGAAGGTAAGGACCTGCCAGAAGTTGAAGACTGGACTTGGAAGGGTCTGAAGTAATTTAACTTCGCTCGACTAAAACCTTAATATGAAAGCCGCTCGATTCATTTGAATCGGGCGGCTTTTGTTTTGCGATTTTTTAGGCCGATATCAACGTAAAGAATGTTTATTGATCTAAATCAATTTTTATCGAATCAGCTTCGTTTATACTTGGGATACCAACTTTAAGGGGCGACAATTATGGCAAATCACATTCATCATCATCAACAGCATCTTTGTGTTGCGACCGTACCGTTGTTTAATCAGCTGGCTTTATCTGATCAGCAGAAAGTCGAAAGTCTGGTGCGTCATCATCGGTTTAGTCGTGGCGACCAGATTTTAACGCCGGCTCAAGCAGGGAAAATGATTATTGTGGAAAGCGGCGCGGTCAAGATCTATCAACTTTCGCCATCTGGACAGGAACAGATGCAAAGAATGCTGGCAGCCGGTGAACACGACGGCGAGGCCTGGCTGTTTGGAATTGAGAATACCGATACCTTTGCCCAGGCAGAGCAAACTTCTGAGATCTGTACAATATCCTATGAAGATTTTGCTAAGTTACTGAACCAGTATCCTTCGATTGCCATGCGGCTGCTGCAGCTAACCTTAAAAAGAAATCGGCAGCTGGCGATGCAAAATCATCTGTTGGGGATGGATTCGGTTGAAGAACGGCTTAAGGATTATTTGAAAGAACAGATGCAGGCAAAACATTCACGCGAGTTTATGCTGTCAATGAAGCTAAAAGACCTGGCGACCTATCTTGGTACGACGCCAGAAACGATTTCGCGCAAGTTTAAGGTTCTTGAGCGTCAAGGATTGATCAGGCATTCAGCCCGTAAGATTGAAATCTTGACCGAGTTTTAAGGTTTGGTGCTGCAGTAACCCCTATGCAAACGCTTAAATAATGGTGGAAATGAAAATGATAACGGTTTATAATATACAAAGTTGATATATGACAAACGGTTGACATTAGAGAATTGATGAGGGGGACAAATATTATGTCGCAAATCATTAAAGGAATTGCCGCCAGTGACGGTATTGGAATTGCTAAAGCATATCTTTTGATCGATCCGGATCTGAGCTTTGAAAAGAAAACGATTGATGATCCAGCTGCGGAATATGAGCGAGTTGAAAAAGCCTTCAGCGCCTCGATTGCCGATCTGGCCACCATCAAGCAGAACGCCAAGAGCCGCTTGAGCGATGAAGAACTGGAAGTCTTTGACGCGCACATCGCCATTTTGTCCGACCCGGAAATGAAGAGTCAGATCAAAGATGAAATTGAAAGCCAGCACGTTTCCGCCGAAGAAGCCATGACGGACGTAACGACCAATTTTGCCAACGTCCTGGCCGCCATGACCGACAACAAGTACATGCAGGAGCGGGCCGCTGACGTTAAAGACGTTGCCAAGCGGGCGCTGAGCCATCTGCTGGGCAAGCAGCTGCCAGATATCGCCTCCATCAGCGAGCCAGTCGTAATCATTGCTAAGGAGATCACGCCATCCGATACCTCACAGATGGATGCCAAGTTCGTCAAGGGGCTGGCAACCGATCTGGGCGGCCGGACCAGCCACGCGGCAATCATGGCGCGGACATTGCGGATCCCAGCCGTGGTTGGTGCCGAAGACGTTACGAGCACGATCAAGAGCGGTGATATGGTCATCGTAGATGGGTTGCACGGCGACATCATCGTTGATCCAAGCCAGGCTCAGATCGATGAATATCAAGCCAAGGCGGACTCATTTGAAAAAGAGCGGGCTGAATGGGCCAAGCTGGTGGACGCGCCATCCGTTTCCAAGGACGGTCAGCACTTTGAGATTGCGGCCAATATCGGTACGCCCGATGACGTGGCTGATGCCGTCAAGCAGGGGGCCGATGGCGTCGGGCTGTTTAGGTCTGAGTTCCTGTACATGAGCAGCGATCACCTGCCAACCGAAGACGAGCAGTTTGAAGCCTACAAAAAAGCAGTCGTGGGCATGCAGGGCAAGCCGGTCGTCGTGCGGACGCTGGACATTGGTGGCGACAAGCCGCTGAACTACCTGCCGCTGCCTGAAGAGATGAACCCGTTCTTGGGCTACCGGGCGATTCGGATCTGCCTGCACCGGCCTGACATCTTCAAGACGCAGCTGCGCGCCTTGATTCGGGCCTCAGAATTTGGTCCCGTTGAGATCATGTTCCCAATGATCGCGACCCTGGCTGAGCTGCGTCAGGCCAAGGCAATCTATCAAGAATGCAAGGATGAGCTGCAAAAAGATCATCCAGGCCTGGGCGACAACGTTAAGATCGGGATGATGATCGAAGTACCGCTGGCGGCGCTGTATGCCGATCAATTGGCTAAGGAGGTCGACTTCTTCAGTATTGGGACCAATGACCTGATTCAGTACTGCTTTGCGGCCGACCGGGGCAATGACGCGGTTTCCTACCTGTATCAGCCGCTCAACCCAGCCTTTTTGCGGCTGATCAAGCACGTGATTGACTCCGCTCATGCCAACAACACCAAAGCGGCCATGTGTGGTGAAATGGCCGGTGATCAGCTGGCTATGCCATTATTGCTGGGCATGGGACTGGATGAGTATTCCATGAGTGCCAGCTCGATTCTGCGGACGCGGAGCATGATGAAGGATCTGGATACCAAGGAATGCGCCAAGTGGGCCAACGATGCCATCAACCTGTGCTACACGGCTGATGAAGTGGAAAAGATGGTTAAGACGCGGCTGGGCTTAGATTAAGCGCCTGTCTTACGCTAAAACGCAAAAAATGAAGGACATGCATCCAAATGGGGCATGTCCTTTTATGATTATTGAATAATTGCTATTTTTGTGTTCGGGCAACCATGACGTCGGGCTTGGCCACACGAATTACATAGCCGGTTACTGAGCCTAAGACGATGCGTTCAAAAGCTGATAAGCCCGTTGAGCCGATTACGATCAAATCGTTGTTGTGGTCTTTTGGAAAGTCGCGTCCGATAACCTGCTTAGGATTGCCAAACCGCACGTGAATGTCGACTTTAGCAACGCCAGCATTGATTGCCTTTTGCTTAAGGTCTTCCAGGCGTTCTTGAGTCGTCTTAACCAAGTCATAGGTCTGATCGGGTGAAAGCGAGCTGGCCGGCGCGTAACCATCGGAAAGCTGCGTAACCTGAACGACATTTAAAATATCCAGGTGAGCATCGCAGGCCTTAGCCATCGCAATGCCTTTTTCCAAAACCTGAGCCGTGACCTTTGAGCCGTCGACTGGTACTAAAATGTTGTGATATTGTCCATCTGCCATTATTTATCCCTCCTGATTTCTATAATTTTAGTATACAGTATTTTTGGCCAACAATCGGCAGAGTAATTGAGGTTTACAGCGCTTTCTAGTAGAATGGTGATGTTGCCAAGCAAATTATGAGGAGATTTTTTTAAAATGAAGAAAGTATCGAACAACGTCATCAAAGTGATTGCCATTTCCACGGTTACGATGCTGATTGCACTGACCTTGGAACTGCTGATGTATCATCAACACGGCACGTCACTGGTCAGCAGCACGGTTTTATGGCGTGCCGGACTGATCGTTGCGCTTTCAGTAGTCGTTGATTTTTTGGCGGCACTGGACTGGCGTTTTGATGGTTATGTAACGGTATTGGTAATGCTGTATTATGCCGCCGCGGATTGGGGAGCTTTTGAGGTGGTGCGGCCTAAAGCTTCCGTCTACGGGATGTTCGTACAGGTGTTGGCAATCCTGGGCATCATTCTTTGTATTGCCGGAATCTGGTACGGCATGAAGCAGCGTCACTATTACTCAATCCAAGAAATCAACAAAATGGGGCGATAAGCGATGGAATTAACGGTTAATGATTATCTGACCCAGCTTGATAAGGTCAAAACGCAGACAGATACTACCGACGCGGCGCAGATTCAGCAGGCTGCGACCTTGGCAAAAGGGCTGCAGTTCGTAATCGATCAGCTGGATGCCGGCTACCTGGCTCGTTATGTGTGGCAGGTTGCCATGCCAAGCGGTGATTCGCTTGAAGTAGCTCTGGAAACCAACTTGATCAATATTCCGATGCAGGAGGCCGCGCGTCTTGACCCCAAGCTGCTTGAAGGTGCTGATGCCAAACCGGTTAATCTGTATCTGGTGGCTGCGGGAACTGATTTGAATGCTTCGGGACTGCGCATTGACCAGTTGGCAGCTGCTGATGAACTAAACGGCTCAACTAAGGCACTGACTGAAAAAATGCAGGCCTGGGTAACGAAGCAGCTGGCACAGACTAATGAGAATCGCGCGGCCAAATCAGCTGAATAGTTTGCACGAAAGCTTTAAGTGTGCTATTCTAGCCATTGCGATGAGTCGAGAGGTCAGGCAGCCGACCCTTGTTTGGCTGCCCCGCGCGAGCGGAAATGACATTTCGAGCGGGGCCCGTTAACTTGCCGGATTGCAAGGGGCCTGGCAATGGCGAAAGTGGACGTTCGTCATTAGCCTGAGATAGTATCAATACGCAGAAAGACCACCGAAGGAAAAATCCTTCGGTGGTCTTTTGCTTACTGGGCCAAATAGATCTGTTCATCAATCAAGTCAAATGAGTGGAGCTGTTCATTGACCTTTTTCAGCTCGTCATCCTGGGTTAGATGAGCATTTTGCCAGAATTTAGCTGAATCAGTGGCGCCATTTTTCTCGCCGATGACCAATAATTTAACTTCTGGATAGTCTTTACGCAGCAGCTGCAAGACTTCCCAATCAATCTCCAGTTTGTCAGGCGACCATGACATGATGACGTAATCGACCTGACTGCCATACTTTTTAATTGCGGCCAAGGCATCCAGAGGCTCAATCGTGGTGACGGGATGCTTGCCGGTCTCATTTTCTTTGGTCCAGTCGGTGCTGTCGGTAGCAAAGATCGTCTGTGCTGGCCGTAGATTTCGTAAGCCGCTAGAGATATAGCCATTACCGGCCATGATTTCAAGCGTTGGTCGTCCATGCAGGTATTCTGAAAGGGCCTTGATGTAAGGAGCGTTGACGTAGGACCACATGCCATAGGTCGCTTCCAGATAGTCGCGATAATTACGCAGCAGCCGGTCCAGTTTTGGCAAGGCATCCACGTAGCGATTCCAGAGCCGGTCGCCTTCTGGATTGCCTTGTGGGTACTGCTCGTTGACTTTTTTAAAGATGATGTCTTGAATATTGTCGGGCAGCAGCAGTTTAGGCAATGGCTGCGGTAAAAGACCATTTTTGATCAGCCGATCGCTTTCCAAGACATTGTTGATCAAAAATTTAATCTGCGGAAAATCATCGAACAGGTCACGATAGGTCATCAATTGCTCGATGTATGGCTGCTTTTTAACGACTTGATGGGCTTTTTTAACTTGTTTTTTGAGTTTTTTTAACTGCTTGGGGTTCATCATTTACTCCTTAAAATCAAGGTTCAGTTCTTCCTGCTTGCCATAAAAGGTGTCAGTTTCACTGCGCTGGCTGCGTCCCTTTAAGTAGCCATTGATTAATTGAAAAATTTCATAGCGATCCTGGCTGGTTAGGACGGTACCTTCAAACAGCAGGTCTTGATTTGAGAAGAAAAGTTTTGCCAAGTCGTGACCATCACGTTCGGTTCGGCCGCATAGATAATCCATGCTGACGTCAAAAAATTCGGCTACTTTACGAACCTCAACGAATGAGGGATTGCGGATGCCACGTTCCCAGTTGCCGATCTGAGTTGGCGTGTTGGGTCTTTCGCCAGGTCCCAGATGCTCGTTCAACGCTTGGGCAAGTTCATTTAGGGTGAGGTTTTGGCCTTTTCTCAAGGCACGCAGACGTTCTGGAAACATACGCTCACTTCCTTAATTAGTTTGTTATGATTATTTTATCATTATTTGAGCAACAGAGCGTGTAAAAAGAATTTCGACAATCAAAATAAAATCTGCTAAACTGGTAGTCATTGTGAATTTGAGAAAAAGAGGGATAATTTTGCATAATCAATCCAGGAAGCATCGGTGGCTGCGCTGGCTGATCGGTGTGGCAACAACGCTTTTGATCATGATTTTTGCTGCTGGCGGCTACTTTTTTCACGTGGCAATGGTACCGGGGCACAAAGACTTTATCAATAACAATACGAAAATCGTTAAGAGCGATCCCTTGTATCAGCAGAAAAAGTGGTATCAAGACGTTCATAAAACGCGTTGGACGATCAAATCCGCAACCGGCAACTATCGGTTGGATGCCTGGTACGTCCCAGCGGCAAAAAAGACCAGTAAGAGCGTTTTGATCGCGCATGGCTTTATGGGCAATAAGGATCAGATGGGAGCCTATGCCGCGCTGTTTCATCAGCTGGGCTATAACGTTCTAGTTCCCGATGCCCGCGCGCAAGGACAAAGTGAGGGTAAATATATTGGCTACGGCTGGCCGGAACGCTATGATGAGCGCAAATGGATCAACAAGCTGATCAAGCGTAATGGTCAAGACAGCCAGATCGTGATGTTTGGCGTCAGCATGGGTGGAGCAACGACCATGATGACCAGCGGCATTCAGCTTCCGCGCCAGGTTAAGGCTTTTGTTGAAGACTGCGGCTATTCCAGTCTGGCTGCTGAGATCGACTATGAGGCACAGAACCTTTATCATCTGCCATGGTTGGTCCGCAAGCCGCTGGAAGGATCATTGAGCATCATCAATCGCATCGCTAATGGTTTTTATCTGCATGATGCCAGCTCAACGGCAATGCTGAAGCAGAATCATCGACCAATGCTGTTTATTCATGGAGCTGATGATGATTTCGTGCCAACGCGGATGGTATATCAAAACTATCAAGCAACTCGTGGTCCCAAGCAGCTTTGGATCGTTCCAGGCGCGGCACATGCCAAGTCGTTTGCCACGCATCCTAAAGCCTATCAAAAACACGTCCAGAAATTTTTGGATCAATACGTAAAATAATAAATAAAGTGGCTGTAACAAAATTTGAAAATAAATTGCCAGTCGGTTCACAGTGCGCAAATCACTCTAAAGACCTTACTGAGATCAGATCGATTTTGGTAAGGTCTTTTAATCTGCCTAAATAAAAAATCCCTGCCTCAGTGCTGAGACAAGGATTATTGACTTGCAAACTAGAATTCCTGGTGATGATCTTGTGGATTGCGTCCCAACAAAACTGCGATTCCCATAGCAACGTTGTAGATCAAAAGTACTAAGGCCAGCAGCAATGCAAAAGCTGCCAGAATGCTGAACAAGCCGCCTAAATGAGCCAGATTCTGCATGTTGGCCGCTCCAATGATTACAAAAATCGCAATCATGTACAGCAAGGGGAAAATCTGACTCCAAAAGGCCTTAACAGCATTTTTACGCACCTCGTTGAAGCCTTGGTATTTTGCAATAATCCAGACGATCAATGGAAAGATGACTGGTAAAAAGAAAATGCTGAAGTAGGCTAGCGCGCTGACGATTCGCTGACCGAATTTGTTATCCATGAATTGGAATCCTCCAAATATTTTCTTTAATTATATCGAATCAGCTATGGTAGGGCAAATGTGATAATCTGTATTAAAATAACACTTATTAATAATATCGCCCAATCGCGAGCCGTTAATGCAATCTGATGAACGCTGGTCCGCGCGCGATCCTCAACGTAGCCGTGTGATTCCATAGCCTGTGCCAATTGGTCCGACCAGGTGATGGCATGCAGGATTGCCTTGAAATAAAGCGTTGGTGACCACCAAGACAGGTTGATGCCCCGCATTTGACCAGCCGCGCGAATCGTTTTAACCGCCATTTTAATCCGCGGAATCAGATTGACGGCCGCCAGCGTTCCATAGGCAAACTTGCTGGGCAGATGCAGATTTTGTTCCAAAGAGCGGGTGAGCTCCAGTGGACTGGTGGTCTGCGTGATAGCCGCGCCGGTAAAAACGTAGACATAGATTCGTGAAAACAGCACCCAGGCATAAAAATAGTCATGACCGGGACTGAACCAGGCAATCGTGATAAATACCGCGACTGCTGGAAATAGCGGCATTAAAAACAGCCAGCCAAACAAGCGGGGCCGGATGCGCTTAGTCAAAAGATAGATTATGGCAACGGCAATTAAGACCAGATTGATCGTTAAATGGCGTGTAAACGAGACTTCTAGGGCAATGATCAGCACCAACAACAGTTTAAAACTTGGATTCATTTAAAATTCCTCCCGATAGCTGAGCTGACAGTCTGCCAGTTTTACGTGCCGATCAATCAGCTTTTCCAGGCCCTCCAGCTGGTGGCTGATAATGATCATTGTTTGCGGGTAGACTTTTTGGCTGGCCTTGATCAGATCAACGACATTATGCAGCGAATGAAGATCAAGGCCGCTAAAAGGCTCATCCAACAGCAGAACCGGCTGCCCCATCATCAGCATTAAAAGCAGCTGCAGCTTTTTTTGCTGACCGCCAGAAAGCGAGTAGACTACGCGCTCCTGCAATTCACTCAAACCAAGCAGCTTAAGTGCCGCGGTCAGGTGTTCCTCGTCAAAGTAGGGATTACGGCCTTTTTTAAGACTCAGCGCCAGCTCCTCTTTAACCGTTACGCTAAGAAACTGGTCGACGGCATGCTGGAAGACGTAGCCGACCTGTTGAGCGTAACGGCGCGGCTTGATTTTTTGACTGTCCTGACCGTTATAGACGATCGTTCCCTGATAAGCCGCCAAGTGCGTAATAGCCTTAAACAATGAGGACTTCCCGGTTCCTGTAGCACCAGTCAACAGTGTCGTCTGATTTTTAAAAAACGAAAAGTCATTTGCCAAGATCAGCTTTTGATCCCCGTGTTCAATCGTCAAGTTTTTGAGTGTTAAAATCGGCTGATCGCTGGCAGTCGGCAGTTTGACATGATGCACCGTGGCGGCCAGCTGATCGGCAGACTTAAGCAGCGCATCACTGGCAGCGGCGTCAAGCAACTCGGCTCGCTGATTTTCAAAGCGAATCACCTGTTTAGCCAAGCCGCGATAGCCATGCAGGTCATGATCAGCAACGATAATCGTTTTGTGATACTTTTGCTGCAATAAGGTCAGCTGCTGAATCAATAAAGTCCGATTATGGTTGTCGATGCTGGCAAATGGCTCGTCCAACAGCAGAATATCGGTATCCATCGCGACTAAAACGGCCAAGGCGGCCCGCTGCTGCTCGCCGCCTGACATCGTGGCCAGCTGACGATCGCGCAGGTGTTCAATGCCGCAGAATTTTAAGGCATGCTCAATGCGGGCAGGCATCTCGTTGGCAGGCAGCTGCAGGTTTTCCAAGGCAAATTCCAATTCATGCTGCGGCGTATCAAGCGCGAACTGCATACCGGGATCCTGAAACATCATCGCAACGGTTAAACCATTCGGCAGCTCGATGTTTTCTTGCAGAATCCGGCCGCCGTATTTAGGCAGCAGACCGGCTAAGAGGCGCATCAGCGTGGATTTGCCGCTGCCGGAAGCACCATAAAGAAGCGTCCAGGAATCAACCGGAATTTTCAGCGTAACGTCTTTTAACGTTGGGCGCTTTGGCGTATATGCAAAAGTCAGATTGTCAATTGCCAAATGATTCATTAGTCGTTAAATTCCTCGCGTTTCATGACGTGCGAGCGTTCCAGAAGCCGTTCGATCAGCATTACCAAAACGCCGCAGAAGAAGAACATTGAAAGCAGCCGGCCGCTAAAGTAGTAAACGTTTTTGAAGCCAAACTTGTTGTAGCCATTGCGGAACCAATCCCAAGCAAACGTTACGATTGTCGTGGTAATGGTTGTTGAAACGGCCCCCAGCCAGTCGTAGTGCTTGTAGCCGGTAAACGTAAAGCCCAGTTCGCTGGCAATCCCTTGAACGGCACCAGAAATCAGATTGGCTGCGCCCCATTGATCACCAATCAAGGCTTCACCAGCGGCGCCTAAAAACTCGCCAAGGAAAGGTGCACCAGGTTTTTTCAGCATAAATCCCGCCATCGGACCGGCCATGCACCAAAGTCCCATGGTTAGATCGTTACCCATCATTGGCAGCTTGAGCGGCGTAAAGACAATGGTCAGCGCGTTGTACATAAAAGCAGCTGCCCAGTAGATCACCCCAAAGATAATGCCGACCAGTGCCAGCAGGATGATGTCGCGCAGATGAAACTTGTTATTTTTTTTGGCCATGAAAGACCCTCCTAATGATTGAAATTTTCAATCACCTGTCCAAAAGAAAACCCACTATGGAAAAGATCCACAGTGGGGCTGATTACAACAGATTATTTACCGTATCTCCCTTCGCTGGAATTATCCAGAGCAGGTTCAATGGGTATTATCTCAGCCGTATGGCACCCCAGACATGAATGATTGATCGTTTTCATCTTACAAAATAACTTGGCATAGTGCAAGCCGGCAGAAATTTTATCGAAGTTTAATTTGAAATAAAAAAGGGGTTTAAGCAGATAAATTGATTTGAATCAAGCAGGGTTTTTAAATTCATTGAAATTCACTGATAATCATTTGATCAGCTTGAATACAATATATGGCGTTTGATCATAAAAATAGCTACTAGATGTCGTGCTAGAATGGTCTTATTGAATTACAAATAAGAGTAAGAGGCAAGATTATGAAGAAAAATCAAAAAGGCATCCTGCTGGTTAATCTTGGAACGCCAAGTGATCCCAGCGTTCCAGCAGTTACCAGATTTCTACGGCGGTTCTTAAGCGATCGGCGGGTCATTCATATGCCGCCATTGATCTGGCAGCCAATTCTAAACATGATGGTGCTGCCCAAACATGCTCCCAAGTCGGCCGCCAATTATGAGCAGCTGTGGTCATCAGAGATTGGTTCGCCTTTGCTGCATTATACCCAGCGCCAAGCCCAGCTGCTGCAAAAGCGACTGCCGGATTATACGGTTCGCTATGCCATGAGCTACAGTCAGCCGCTGATTGGTGCGGTCTTAAAAGAATTTGAGTTTCAAGGAATCACTGATTTAACGATTATTCCAATGTATCCGCAGTATTCAACTACGACCACGGCTTCGGTTCAAGATGATGTCGCTCGGTTTTACCAGGATCGCAAAATAGTTCCGGAAATTAGATTCGTCAGTGACTACAGCAGTTTTTGGCCTTATGTCAAAGCATTATCGAATAAACTGCAAAAAGCGGTTGCTAAAATGAATCCAGATGCAATCGTCTTTTCATATCATGGTATTCCGCTCAGTTATCAAAAGGCTGGGGATCCATACGCCCAACGCTGCCGGCAAACGACCATGGCGGTAATTGAACGTTTGGGGCTGCAGGTTCCCTGTTTTCAAGCCTATCAGTCGCGCTTTGGACCGGCAAAGTGGCTGACGCCGGCCACCAAAGATCTTTTGACTGCACTGCCTAAGCAAGGCTATCGCAAGGTACTGGTTATCGCGCCTAGTTTTACCGCTGACTGTCTGGAGACGATTCAAGAATTGGGTGAGGAGAACCGCAATGCCTTTTTGGCTGCTGGTGGAAGCGAATATCAATTGCTGCCAGCTTTAAATGATGATGCCGAGTGGATTGAGGCCTTAGCTCAATTAACGCTTCTAAACGCCGTTATGCCAGCTCAAAATGCGGCTATGAATCTGCCATCAGCTGATCTGCAGACTGAATAGGATTAAAAAACCTCATCGGCAAGCACCGATGAGGTTTTTGATTGGTAATTAGTGTTCTTTCAAGACGCTGTTCAAACGTTCCATGAATACCTTCAAGTAACGTTCTTTGTCAACGTTAACGGCAACCTTAACGTTTGGATTAGGATCGTTCAGGCGTGAGTTATCGCCAATCGTCCGGCCGTAGTTGTGTTCGTCGTAGTTAACCTTCATGAACAGGCTGATCGTTTGAACAAAGGTAGGGTCGATGGAGACACCGACTGCCAGTGGGTCATGCAGGGCACAGCCGTTCTTGTCGATGTCCAGGTTGTAGTAGGCATCGATGTAGAAGTCGGTAATGTCAGCGTAGGCCTTGCCAGCTTTCGTACCCAGGTCGCGCCATTGCTGCGTTTCCTTCTTAGTCAAAAGCGTGCGCAGCGTAACGTCCAGGCCAACCATCGTCAATGGCAGGTCGCTTTGCAGAACCGTGTTGGCAGCTTTGGCGTCTTGGTTGATGTTGGCTTCAGCAACGTCAGTAACGTTACCTTCAACCGTCAATGCACCACCCATGAACGTAACGTTGCCAATCAGGTGAGCAATTTCAGGATCCTTTTCCAGGGCAGCGGCCAGGTTGGTCATTGGGCCAGTAGGAATGATGATCAGATCCTTGCCGTACTTGTGGGCTGCTTCGATGTAGAAGTCGACGCCGGATTCGGCTTCTACGGCACGCTTAGGGGTTGGCAGCTCAACATCGCCAATCCCGTTGTTACCGTGAATGTCTTTAGAAACCTGCATAACTTCAAAGCTGTCGGTCGTGCTGGAGTGTGGCAGACCTTTGTAGACAGGCACATCGGTTTGGCCGAGCAGTTCCAAAAGCTTCAGACTGTTTTCAGCACAAACGTCCAGCAGGTTGTTGCCGTATGAAGCTACGATCCCGATCAGATCAACTTCTGGATCAGCAACTGCGTAAGCCAGAGCCAAAGCGTCGTCAACACCAGTGTCCAAGTCTAGAATCATTTTCTTTTTAGCCATTGATTGATTTCCTCCGAATGAATATTGTTAGATAACGTTTACAATTACATAATAACCAAAAATCAATCAAAACTCAAACATTGTTTTAACAACAATTAAACCGTTTTATCAAAATCGAGGCGCTAAGCCGTGGTACAATGGCTTTTGTCGTAGAAAAGATTTTTTTAAAACGAGGTAAAGATGATGGAACAGACATATGACGTAACGATTGTTGGTGGCGGTCCCGCCGGAATGTTTGCTGCTTTTTACGCTGGTCTGCATGAATTAAAGGCGCAGCTGATTGAAAGCCTGCCCCAGCTGGGAGGACAGGTTGCCGCGCTTTATCCAGAAAAACAAATCTGGGACGTAGCTGGTGAAGCTGGCGTGCAGGGGCGCGAGTTGATTGCTGATCTCAAAAAACAGATGACTATTGCGCCAGTTGATCAGTTTTTAGGCGAGCAGGTTACCAACGTCGTCAAGCTGGCTGACGGGACTTTTAAGATTGAATCAGCACAGCGAACGTCCTATTCCAAAGCCGTGGTGATTGCATTGGGCAACGGCGCCTTCTCACCACGCAGACTGGCATTGGATGGCGCAGACCAGCTGGAGGGACGACAGGTGCGCTATTTTGTCAGTGATCAGTCTGATTTTGCCGATCAGCGCGTGGCAGTGCTGGGCGGCGGCGATTCGGCGATTGATATGGCGCTGATGCTGGAGCCGATTGCCAAAGAGGTTCATCTGATTCACCGTCGGGATGCCTTTCGTGCTTTGGAGCATACCGTCTCCCAGCTGAAAAAATCTCAGGTTCAGGTTGAAACGCCGTACCTGCCTAAGGAACTGCGATTGAATGAAGATGATTCGGTTGGTTTGACGCTTAAAAAGATGCGCTCAGATGAAGAAAAACATCTGGAGGTAGACAAAATCTTGGTTAACTATGGCTTTACCTCCAACAACGCTGCGCTTAATGATTGGGAACTGCCATTGGCAAGCGAGCGGGGGCTGATCAAGGTTGACTCCAAAATGGAAACCAGCGTCCCTGGCGTCTATGCAATTGGCGATGGCGTTACCTACCCCGGAAAGGCAGCGTTGATTGCAGTTGGCTTTGGAGAGGCACCGATTGCGATTACGGCTTTGGCCAAGGCGCTTTACCCTAAGAAGCGAATGGCTACGCACAGCTCATCGATGCACATCGATTCGCAGCATAAGTAAAAACGAAAGATCCAGGCGAAGGATTCAGCCTGGATCTTTTATTAATCAGTAAATTTTACAGCCGTGCCATAAGCAACCACTGACTGCATGTCGGTTCCGATTGAGCCAGAGTCAAAGCGCATCATGACTACGGCATCAGCACCTTTGGCCTCGGCATCCTCGCGCAGTCTGGCAATTGCGACCTCACGTGATTCATGCAGCATTTTGGTATAGGCTTTGATCTCGCCGCCAACCACGTTTTTCAGTCCGGCGCCGATATTGGAAAAAACGTTTTTGGATTGGGTAGTAACGCCAAAGACCTCGCCTAAAACCTCATAGTTATGGCCCGGAATCTTTTCAGTCGTCGCAACCAGCATTTCTTTAGCCATATTCTTGCTCCTTGTCTATTTGATCGTGCGGTAGATGTCAGAAATAGCCTGCCGCGATTTGGGCTTGATCGGCTCATCGCGATAGCCGAAACTTACCATCACGGCTAATCCCCAGTGCTGACGGTCTAAAATGCCTTTTTCAGCCAGGTAGGATTCGACTTTTTCGCGATTAAAGCCTTCGATTGGACAGGAATCAATCTTTAGCGCAGCCGCCGCCGTCATCATATTAGCCATGGCAATATAGCACTGCTTGGCTGCCCAGTCGAATCGGGTGCGCTCGTCGTTGATGTCCATGTCGGTTTCCTGAAAATGCTTAAAGGCCTGTGATGATTTGGAATTGGGATCATATTCGTGGCGCTTGACGTCTTGGACCATGTATTTTACGTAGTCGCTGTCGTAGGTGACGTCTTTTCTGGCAAAGATCAAGAGCAGCTTGTCGGCGCCATTGATGCTGTTGACGGCTCCCCAGGCGATTGGCTTAAGGTCTTGACGCATCTGCGGATTATCAAGCTCAACGAACTGCCACGGCTCATAGCCAAACGAGCTGGGCGACAGGCGGCCGACTTCTAGAATCGTGCGCCAGTCATCATCGTCGACTTTGCGGTCAGGATCAAACTTTTTGGTAGCGTAGCGGCGGTTGGCAACTTCAATCAGTTTTTCTTGAATTTCTTCATGTTCTCGCATAATGCAGCTCACGCCTTTCTAAATCAATTTTCTTTAATTTTATCACGAATTTTAAGACCGATTAAGCAAGGCACTGAGCAAAATAGTAAAAGCCCCAGAACTGAC
Source organism: Limosilactobacillus sp. WILCCON 0051 (assembly GCF_039955095.1). NCBI lineage: Bacteria > Bacillati > Bacillota > Bacilli > Lactobacillales > Lactobacillaceae > Limosilactobacillus > Limosilactobacillus allomucosae. The sequence continues at coordinate 2,244,166 of NZ_CP154878.1, read as the reverse complement.
TTAACAGCCCTGGGACTTTAAATTAGATTAACAAAACATCAATTGCCATTGCCATCAGGATTGGTGATCTTGATTCGGTTGGAACTCGTAGCAGAATGTCCCTGTTCAGGGGCGTTGGTGCTATAGCTGTCGGTAGTGGTCTTGTCGTTGTTCTTGGAGAAGATGCTGGTTGATTGAATGCCCTTGGACTTTTCAATCTTCTTTTCTTTCTGTAATCCGTTGGCGTAGTTGTAGTCTTTTGGATTGACGGTCTTAAAGCCTTTTGGATGATAGAAGCGCAGCAGATTCTTTTCGTTAAGCGAATCTGACAGGGCCAGTTCTTCAGAGACCTTCTTTTGATCGGCCCGCAGCTGCTTTTTCTCCTGCTTGGTCAGCTTGGCCAGCTTGCCAGTCGAGTTGAGGTAGATCTTGCCGCTGATACTGGTGTACTTCGGCGTCACAAAGTCTTGATTGCGCAGGGCAACGACTTGATCATGCTGTGAACTGAACAGATCAGTTCCAAACTGGATATAGCGTTTGGTGCTGATTCCTAGTAGATGCAGCAGCGTTGGCAGAACGTCGATCTCGCCGCCATAGGTACTGTAGATGCCGCCGTGACCACCAGATCCTGGAATAACGAACATCAGCGGCACCCGCTGCATCTGAACGTTGTCAAAGTCGGACCAGTCGTCAGCATTCTTGCCTAAGACGCTGGCCAGGTTCTTGTTTTCCGAATTAGAGATCCCATAATGGTCACCATAGATCATGATGATTGATTTCTTGGCCAGACCGGTCTTATCAAGATAGCTAAAGAACTCCTGCAGCGACTGATCAAGATAGTGCGCGGTAACGAAGTAGTTGTCGACGGTTGATGATCCAGTATTCGTTGTCGTGAAATTGGAGTCTTTATCCTCATCGTCAAGATCAAATGGGAAATGGTTGGTAACCGTTAAGTACTTAACATAGAATGGCTGCTGCAGGTGCTGCAGATACTTGATTGAATCAGCAAACAGCAGCTTGTCCTTTAAGCCATAGCCGGTTGCCTTGTCGCCGGACGTGTCGAAATAGCTGGCATCAAAGAAGTATTGATAGCCGAGGTTCTTGTAGACATTGTTGCGGTTCCAGAAGCTGGCGACGTTGCCATGGAAAACAGCTGAGGTATAGCCAGCCCGCTGCTTCAAAATAGCGGGAGCAGCCTGGAAGGTGTTGTCATTGCCCAGCGTTGCAAACAGTGAACCCTGCGAAAGTCCATACGTGCTGGTTTCCAACATGTTTTCCGCGTCCGAGGTCTTGCCTTGGCCAACCTGATTGAAGAAATTGGAGAAGGCATAGGTGTCTTGACCGTGATACAGCGAATTTAAAAATGGCGTAACTTCTTGACCATTGATTTTTTTATCGATCAAGAACTGTTGGAAGCTTTCCAGGTGAATAACGATTACGTTGCGGCCCTTGGCAATTCCAAACAGTTTCTTGTTCGGCGCGGCATAATGCTCCTTGGTAAATTTCTCAACGGTCTTGAGCTGAGATTTGGTGGCACTCTTACGCATTTGACTGACGTGCTCTGATTTAACCAGGTCATAACCGGTAAAGGCATCCAGCCCCAGGTACTTAACGATGTAGACGCGATCAAACGTCCGTCCTAGAAGCTGTGGCCGATCCATTTCCGCCACCATCAGATTCAAGCCGCAGACGACCAATGAAACTGAGGTGAAGGCAAATGCCAGCCGATGCGAAAAAGCGCGGGGATCAAACTTAATCTTTCTAAAGAGCATCAAGAGCAGGATGACGACAATATCGAGCCAATAAAAAACGTCATGCAGATTGGTCAATGCCAAAGAACTGCCGCTAAGCCCCTGGTTGACTTTTGAATAGCCGGTCATGGTGGCAATCGTCATAAAGTCCGTAAACTCACGGTAGTAGATAACGTTTAAATATAATAGCAGCGTATTGGCAATGTCGATTCCCATTAAAACGGGATAGAAAAAGCGCGATCGCTTAAAGTAAAATGCCAGACCAAACAATAGCAGGGTGGTTCCCAGTGGATTGATCAGGACGATTAGATATTGAACCAAGCCTTGAGCGCCTAATTTAAAGTCAGTGAAGTAGGCAATCAAGGTTTTAATCCAAAAAAGGAACACCAAGAGTGCAAAAAAGCCAATCCTGGTGTTCACGAGTTTGCTTAATCGTTTCATGTCGAAAAATATCCTCGCAGTTATATGATTCTTAACGTACTCATAAAAGAGCTTAACGTCAATCATTCTAGCACAAATTCAGCCTGTGCAAGTGTATTGTGGCAAAACGTTGAGGAAACTTAACTAGATTTATGCTTTGACTGGAGCTGGATCGAGCAGCCAGTCATAATGGAACAGTTTTTTGAGCTGGCGGTTGACAGGGATCCAGATTTGCGCGTGCCAGATGTCTTTTAATGATGCCAAAAAGATCTGGTCATGCTGATGCTTAGCAGTTAATGGCAGCCGCAGAATCTGGCCGGTTTCGGTTTTGACGGTAACGGTCTTGCCATTCATCCCAACGATCTGGGCAGCAACGACATCTTGTTCAGAATGTGGATTACGTAGTTTCATGCAACATCCCTTCTTTCGATGCTTTTAATGTTACGGGAAATGTTTGAAGAATCTATGATGGGCGCCTTATGTTATCCTTAAGTTCAAGAAAGCGTTACAATCGTTTTAGATTTAAAGGGGGCACCGAAATTGAAAAAATTGAATGTCTATCTGGTACGGCATGGTCAGACGTACTACAACATCTATAACAAGCTGCAGGGCTGGAGCAATTCGCCGTTGACGCAAAAAGGGATGCAGGATGCGCGCAATGCCGGAGAAAAGCTGGCCAAGATTCATTTTGATGCAGCTTTTTGCAGCGACACTACCCGCGCTGAAGTAACGATCCAGACAATTCTGGATATGAATCAGGCTGACTCGGTCAAGCAGCCAATAACGGCACCATTCTTTAGAGAAGAATTCTATGGCTATTTTGAAGGAGCCAATATGGATGAGGCCTGGTATCTGGCAGGAGCGCCGCATGGTTTACCAACTTTTAAGGCAATCGTTGAAAAATACAGTATTGGTCAGGCCAAAGACTGGCTAAAGGATGCTGATCCATTCCATCATGCCGAAAACAATACTGAATACTGGGCCCGCGTTGATCAGGGAATTGATCTGATTCGGCACTCAGAGGTACCAGATGACGCCAATATTCTCTGGGTCAGTCATGGCAATACGCTGCTTAGCCTGATGGAGCGTTTTGGCCAGGGCAAGTACGATCTGACGGTTCGACCGGAAAACGGCAGTCTGACTAAGCTGATTCTGACTGATGATGACGTTGAGGTTGAATACTATAACCAAAAATAGCATTGATTTTTTTGGCATGAATTGATATTTTGTTGGCATTAAATGATGTTCTAATCTCTTTGCCAAGCGGATAAAATAAAGACATCAAATCAAGCAAGGACAAAAAAGGAGATAACATTATGAAAAAAGCAGCATTGATTACTGGTTCATACGGTGGCTTAGGAACGCGTTTTGCCAACATTCACGCTAGCAATGGCGGAGATCTGGTTTTAGTTGGTCGTAATCAGAAAAAACTTGATCAGCAGGCAGCGGAACTGAAACATCAGTATCAAATCGAAGTTCACACGATCGCCGTTGACCTTTCTCAAAGCGATGCTGCTCAGAATATCTTTGACACGTGCCAAGAAAATCACTGGGAGATTGAATATCTGATCAACAATGCCGGCTTTGGCGGGCAGGGCGAGTTCATCAAGCGGACGATGGAACAAGACATGTCCATGATTGCCGTTAACATTGAAACGCCGACGCGGCTCTGCAAGCTTTTCCTCCCCGAAATGGTTAAGCGCGGCCATGGCAAGGTATTGAACGTCTCCTCAACAGCAGCTGTGATGCCAGGACCGCTGCAGGCTGTCTACTACGCTACCAAGGCCTACATGACCAGCTTTACGGAAGCTTTGTGGCGTGAGCTTAAAGACACTGGGGTTACGGCAACCGTTCTGATGCCGGGTGCCATGAGTACTGGATTTGCCAGTGCCGGCAGTCTTGGCGACACGGCGCTGTTTGCCAAGGCGGTTGACCCGACACCGGTTGCCCAGGCCGGCTATAATGGCATGATGAACGGCAAAATGGCGGTAACGGCTGGCTTGGTTGGCTCACAAAAGATCTTTTTGCCAATGTCGCCACTGATGCCAAAGAAGATGCTGATGAACAGCGTCTACAACATGCAGCTGCCGGGCAGTGCCAAAAAATAAATCAGAATGCAGAATTCCAATTAATTTTGGAGTTTTACGGACGAAAAAATCGCGTGTAATCAGCTTTGCGGCTGACGGCACGCGATTATTTGCTTCAATGACTTTTTATTTTTATAGATTGTCGCCAAGTTCAAACTGATACTTGGAGTCAAGCAGCGATTGTTTGATCAGACTGCTGAGCAGCGCGTGAGTTCGCTTGGTAACCTCAGCGGCCGTTTGCAGATTGGCTTTGGTAAGGAAGTTGTTCAGCTCATCTACTTCAAGTTCAGCCGCCTGCTGGTCGATCTGGTCAATTCGCTGCAGGCCAAAGCTTTGACAGCTATCGCGATACTCGTTGACCTCATTGATAAATTTGTGATAGCGCGGTTCAACGACAACGGCCAGTGTTTTATACATCCAATAGGCACTGTTGGTATCGACCTCGGCACCAGCTTTTTGGTAGTTGGCTGGCGTGTCGGAAATGTTGGTATAAAACGGTACGTATGGACTGTAGCAGTAGAAGCCAAAATTGATCCATTGGATAGCGGCAAATTCTTTTGGTACGTGATTGCGAATCTGCAGAATGCAGGAGCTTTGATTACGGTCAAGTGAGATTGAGCGGAATTTGCGCTGCTCTTCCCTGGTTCCCGAAGCAAAAGTTCCCATCGGATCGTATGGCGTGCCATTGTAATGGGAAGAAAGAAAGGCCTCCACGTCTTCAATCGCGATCTTTTTTTCTGGCCGCCGCAGGAATGGCATGTTTTGACTGGTTGGATCCTGTTCAATGGATGGATTGAACAGCTTTTGTCCATACCAGGTTCGAGGCGTGTTATAGTAGCTGTCGGCCTCGCTTTGCGTCCCGAAGATGTTGCGATAGTTAAAGGTCGTTGGGTCAGGATTCAGGTGATTTTTTTCGACGAATGACTTTAAAGTTGATGCAAACATGAAATTGTCGGAATCGTTAAAGTCGATTTCCTCAATTACCATAATGTTGGGACAGATGGCATAACAGTCATCTGGAATGCGTTGAGCGGCCCATTGATGACCAGCACCGGTTTCAAAGTACCAGACCTCATCTTGATCGGCAAAGGCAATACCGTTGCACTCGCCGGTTCCATATTGTTCGATCAGCTTACCAAGCCGGGCCACGCCTTCTCGAGCAGTTTTGATAAACGGCAGCACCAGATACAGCATTGAATCCTCGTCGATGCCGTTTTTGACCAATGGATCGTGGCCTAGGCAGCGGGCGTTGGTACCTTCAGTTTCGGTAGCACTCATTGCCACGTTGTATTCATTGATGCCCTGTTCGTCCCAGCGCCCTTTGATCTCATTTTCCTGAGCGTTTGGTGTAGCGGTAAAGCGACAGCCATGACCGTGGAGCGGGATTTTAACGCCTGAGTATTCAGAAACGAACTCTTCATCATAGTCGCGAGCCGGAAAGACTTTGAAAGTTTTTTGGTTAATGCCGCTTTCGCCGTCTTCATCACGAGCAATTATGGTTGAACCATCAATTGTTGCCTTTTTTCCAACCAGCATTGCCGTGCATGAAGAATGAAATGAACCAAAATGTTCCATATGAAACAAAACCCCTTTCAAGTTAGATCTGGCTTTATTTTACAACTAAAAAGGCACCGGTGAAGCGATCACCGATGCCTTAATTTTAATTTTCATTCATAATAGGATCAGCAGTTCTTGGACTGGTCTTAATTTTGCTTTGCACCGGCTTTTTGAAGTCCTGCCAGTTAAAGATCAGATTTAAGATTACGGCCGCCAGACTGCCAACGACCACCCCGTTGCCCAGAATGATCTGTGCTTCGGTTGCCAGATGCTGGAAAATCTGTGGATAAACGGTTACGCCAAGCCCCAGTCCAATTGACATCGAGGCAACCAGCAGATTGCTGTTCTTGTTCAGATCCGCTTTTTGCAGAATCTGAATTCCCTGCACGCCGACCATGCCAAACATTACGATCATGGCCCCGCCAAGAACCGGCGTTGGAATTACGGTTGCCAGCGCGCCGGCTTTAGGTAGCAGTCCCAGTGCCAAAAGCAGGAAGGCAGCATAGTAGACTGGTTTGCGGGTCTTAACGCCAGACATGCGCAGAACGCCGACATTTTGCGAGAACGTTGAGTAGGGGAAAGTATTGAAGATCCCGCCTAAAATGGCCGCAATCCCTTCAGCACGATAGCCACGCTTCATGTCGTCTTCAGTAATCTTCTGACCAGTAACGTCGCTTAAGGCAAAGTAGACCCCAGTTGATTCGATCATCGTCGTTAAAGCGACCAGCATCATGGTAACGATTGCGCTGCCGTTGTACTTAGGAACCCCAAAGTAGAAGATCTGCGGCAGATGGAACCAGGAAGCTTGGGCAACTGGCGTTAATGAGACCATGCCAAATGCGCCGGCAATAAAGGACGCGATTAAAATCCCCAGCAAAATTGCGATTGACTTAACAAAGCCCTTGGCAAATGCATTGATTGCCAAAATGATGACAATCGTTAAAAAGCCGATTGCTAAGTTGGCTGGCGCGCCGAATGACTTGGCAGCTGCTGAGCCACCGCCGAGATTTTGAAAACCGACTGGAACCAGGGTAAAACCGATAATGGTAATCAAGGATCCAGTTACGACTGGTGGAAACAGTTTTTTCATCTTGGCAAACAGGCCGGCAATCAAAAAGACAAAGATTCCGGCACAGATGATGGCACCATACATGTAGGCAATGCCCAGTTTGCCGCCAATCGATTCCAAAGGGGCAACTGATTGTACCGCACAGCCCAGAACAACCGGCAGACCGATCCCAGTCAGCGGAGTCTTGCGTAGCTGCAGCAGTGTGGCGATCCCGCACATGAAGATGTCGATTGAAACCAGATAGGTCATCTGTGCCGCGTTGAAATGCAGAAAGTTTCCAATCAAAAGCGGGACCAAGACATCGCCTGAATACATAGCCAGCAGATGCTGAAAGCCAAGCACCAGATTTTTTCCAAAGTCGTTTAATTTTCCCTGTGATGCACTATTCAAGATCTTTCCTCCTGAGTCAGCCCATACAGGCAAGCAAAAAGTCGCCATGGCAGGCAACCATGACGACTTTTTGGCTGCTTATAGTCCTGAATTTACGGTTCAGGGTAGAGACTCTCGCCCGTATTGCGAGAATATATAGGCTTAACTTTAATTTAACAAGATTCATCTTAACATAATCCGAACTTTTTGACAATTAAAAGCTCAATCAATCATAAAATTACGAACTTATTTTAATGCCACCAGTGTCGATTGAATAAAAACCAGATTGAGAGCAGAATCATGATTAAAGTAATCGCAATCGTGATCTGCCAGGCCCATTCGCTTTGGGCAAACGGCAGCGATCTGACGTTTTCGCCATAAAAGCCGGAAACGATTGGCGGAATTGCCAAGACGATTGAATAGATGGTCAAAAATTTCATGGTCTGGTTCAGATTACTGTCCAGAACCTTGCTATAGGCGTCAGAAACGCGAGCCGAGACGTCAGATGTCATCTGGGCCATTTCTAAACCTTGCTGAGCTTCGATGATAATATCGTCCAGATCATTAAGCTGGCGATGCGACATCCGGCTGCCAAAGCGTCGTTTGAATTCTTCAAGCAAAGAAACGTTGCCTTTTAGTGAAGTCAGAATATAGACCAGCCCTGTTTCGATTTCCATGAATTCGGTAATCGCCTTGCGTTCCGTATGGTTCTGCAGGTTGCGCTGAATCTGCTGGCGCTGTTGATCGGCACGCCGAATTGGTCCAAAATAGCTGGTTGAGAGTTTGTAAAGGGTTGGTAGAATGAAATCAAAGCGATCATTGACCGGGCCGCGTTTTTTCATGGTTTTGAGCTGCTTGGCCAGGATTCCGTTAACAAAATTGGTCTGAGCGTTGGTGAAGGTCAAAACGTTGTTGGCCGTCAGCATAATGCCGATTGGCGCGGTTTGGGGTGCTGAGACCTCATGCGTGGGTACGTAGACGTCAAAGATCAGCAAAGTGACACCGGCATCACGATCAACCTCAACCCGGGCCTTTTCATAAGGGTCGATGGCGTAATCCAAAAGCTCTTTGGTAACCTCGTACTTGTTGATCAAATCTTCGCGTTCATGAGGCAGGGGCTCAAACACGCTGATCCAATAGCTTTGTTCATTGATTAGTTCGGCACTCAACATGATTTTATCCTCCGCGAAAATTGGTCTTTAAGTATAATTCAACTATTTAATGCGCTAAAATTCAACCCAGGCAACCATAAGAAATGAAAAAAGTATCAAATAATCATCAATTAAGGGGGTCATGATGGAAAAAAACTGGAAAATCATTGAGACGCTGTCAAAAGATCAGCCGTCCCAAACGCTGCGTGATCTGCTGCAAAAGCAATGGCTGCTGCCGCGGCGCTTTGTATATTATCTCAGAACGCGTCATAACGTCTTGGTCAATGGTCAATATTATCCCGTCAATCATCAAGTGCAGCCGGCAGATATAATTGAGCTGAATTTTAACGGCGATGAGTTTCGGACGCCGCAAACGCACTATCAACCAACTCCACAGCCCAAGCTGAACGTGCTGTTTGAAAATCGCGACGTCTTGGTAGTCAATAAACCAGCAGGCCAAAAAACGCATCCCAATCAGCCGCTTGAAACTGGGACGCTGCTCAACGATGCAGCCGGCTATTTAAAGACTTCATCAGCTGATGCCTTTATGGTTCATCGTTTGGATCAAGCAACCAGCGGCGCCGTGGCAATCGCCAAGAATCCGATTGTCGTACCGATTTTGGATCGCCGCATCAGTCAAGGGCAGATGCATCGCCAATATCTTGCGCTGGTGGTCGGGACCATCACTCAAGATGCCGGAAAATTTGATTGGCCAATTGGCAGAGATCTGCTTGATCAGCGCAAGCGACGAGTCAACGGCTTTGCCAGCCAGCCAGCACTGACCTACTATCAGGTTGCCTGGCGCGGTAAAAACGCCACGTTGGTCAGACTGCAATTGGCAACCGGTCGGACTCACCAGTTAAGAGTTCACCTGGCTCACAGCGGCCATCCAATCATCGGAGATCCGCTGTATGGCACGATTGAAGCTTCACGAATGATGCTGCATGGCATTAAGCAGCAGTTGATTTTACCATTTACTGAAAAAATTCAAACAATTCAGGCACCAATAGATGACGAATTCAAACAAATTTTGTTAAAATACAAATAAAGAGACAACAAATAGATAAGGAGGAGTTCATTGTCACTTTTAACTAAGCTTTACGGACCGTTCTTCGACTTGCACAACTGGGAAGCTGTGATAACTTCAAGTCAGGATTGGCTGATCATCCTTTCACTGGTATTGATCGAATGTCTGTTATCCGTGGACAACGCGGTGGTCTTAGCAGCTCAGACACGGGTTTTGCCAACGCTTAAAGAACAAGAGGAATCTCTGTTTTACGGGATTTGGGGATCTTATATCTTCCGCTTCTTGATTATTGGGCTTGGCGTCTACTTGATCCATTTCTGGGAAATCAAGGTCATCGGGGCTGCCTACCTGGTATATCTGGTTTACCGCTTCTTCCGCTATAAGTTTCAGGGCAACCCGAAACGGCGCAGCAAGCAGGCCAGTCCTAAGGCTAACCGTAAAGGCCTGACTGGTCGGAAGCGATTCTGGTGGGTCGTTGCTCAAATCGAGTTCATGGACATCATATTTTCCGTTGATTCTGTGTTGGCTTCACTTGCAATTTCAAGCAATCCAGTGATCGTTTTGATCGGTGGCTTGATTGGTATCCTCTGTATGCGGGGAATTGCTGAAGTGATTATGCGCTTGATGAACAAGATTCCAGAATTGGAGCCAATGGCGTATATCTTGATTCTGTTTGTTGCCATTAAGCTGTTCTTATCGATTCCTGCAATTGATATTGAGATTCCTTCAAGTGCTTTTGGGATCTTTGTCCTGGCCGTTTTCGTTATTACGATTATCGTGCACTTGGTACGGCGCAAAAACCATGCGCAGGCAACCGATAAAAAGGAGTAGTCTGATGGCACAAGAAGCAACCATTGAAAACTTTGACGAAATGATTCAAGGCCCGCTGACGGTAGTCGATTTCTGGGCGCCATGGTGTGGACCATGCAAAATGATGGAACCGATCATGGCAGAGCTGGAAAAGGAATTTGCCGGGCAGATCAAATTCGTCAAGTTTAACGTTGATCATCAACAAGCAATCGCGGAACGCTATAAAGTGATGAGTGTTCCTAGCCTGGTGCTTTTTCGCGATGGCGTGGCCAAGGAAAAAGTAACGGGTATCTACCCAAAAGATCGGCTGGCACATTATTTTGCGCGTAAAGCAGCTGAATAAGACCAGCGATTATAAAAAAAGATCCGATTCGTTTAAGCGAGTCGGATCTTTTTTTACTAAAAAGTTAATTTGGGAAATCGTTTGCCATGGCGCTATTTTCATCGCTTACATTAGTAAAATTTCTGAATTAAATTTTTAAAGAGGGGTTGCAAACGATTTCAAATCATGTTAAATTAACAACGTTGAAATTTTCGTAAAACGATTTACAAAAACGTTTTACAGTAGAGACCATAGGAGGAAGCAAATGGCTAAGAAAATTGCGGTTTTAGGGAGCATCAACGTTGATACGACCTACCACGTACAGCGTTTCCCAATGCCTGGTGAGACGATCTCGGCAGGTTCCAAGAGTTCTGCTCCTGGCGGTAAGGGTGCCAACCAAGCAGTTGCCGCTGCTCGGTCTGGTGCCAAGACCTGGTTTATCGGGATGGTTGGTGCTGACAATGAGGGTAAGTTCATGCGTGAGGCGCTTCAAGAAGATCATGTCGACACCAAGCTGATTGGGATTGATGAGCTGCATGGTACGGGAACGGCCTTGATTACGCTTGATGCCGAGGGCCAAAACGACATCATGGTTTATGGTGGTGCCAACCAAGCAATGACGACTGAGGTTTTGAAAAACGCCGATGCCGTCTTTGAAGAGATCGACTTTTTGATCAGTCAGTTTGAAACGCCACAGGCAGTCACTGCCGAAGCTTTCAAACAAGCTAAGGAACATGGCGTAACGACGATCCTGAATCCGGCACCAGCTCATGAAATCTTGCCAGAGCTGCTGCAATACACGGACGTCGTGATCCCTAACGACAGCGAAAGCTTTGTTTTGACGGGAATCAAGATTACTGATGAAGATTCCATGCTTAAGTCCGCGGAATGGTTCAAACAGCAGGGCGCCAAAAACCTGCTGATCACGTTGGGCTCAAAAGGGGTCTTCTACTGCACGCCGCACGGTCATGGAATGGTGCCTGCATTTAAGGTCAAGGCCGTTGATACGACGGCTGCCGGTGACACGTTCATCGGTGCGCTGGCCTCGCAGCTGGACAACGACCTGAGCAATGTTGCCGATGCTCTGGTCTACGCGCAGCGTGCATCCAGTCTGACCGTTCAAAAGATGGGTGCCATGCCATCGATTCCAACGGGTGAAGAAGTCAAAGCCGCACTTGCCGAGTAATCGCGGCTGAACGTTCGCAGAAATAAGAATTAGGAATTAGGAGATTTTGATCATGAAGAAAACTGGAATTATCAACTCTGAAGTGTCCGCCGTCGTTGCCAACATGGGCCACATGGACTGGCTGTCGATTGGCGATGCCGGCATGCCGGTGCCAATGGGAACCAAGAAGATCGATCTGGCGCTCGACAAGCAGCTGCCAAGCTTTATGGACGTCTTGAACAACGTCTTAAAGGAAATGAAGGTTCAAAAGATCTACCTTGCCGATGAGATCAAGGACCAAAACCCAGAACAGCTGGAAAACATCAAAAAGGCGCTGCCTGATGTTGAGATCGAATTCATGCCTCACAGCGATTTGAAGAAGAACCTGGCCAAGACGCACGCCTTCATCCGCACGGGTGAGATGACGCCTTACTCCAACATTATTCTTGAATCCGGCGTTACGTTCTAGCGAGGTATGAGACATGCAAAACGGTAAGAATTCTGACAAGGGCCAAAGCTGGCTGCAGCTGCCAGACGGCTACCTTGACAAGACGCCAATGTTTCAGTTCCTGCTGGTCTGCCTGATCTTCCCGCTCTGGGGTGCCGCAGCCAGTCTGAACGACATTCTGATCACGCAGTTCAAGACGGTCTTTACCTTGAACGACACGGCTACGGCCTTCGTTCAGTCAGCCTTCTACGGCGGCTACTTCCTGATGGCCATCCCCGCCTCGCGGATCGTTAAGAAGGCCAGCTACAAGGTGGCCATTCTGGTCGGTCTGATGTTCTACATCATCGGCTGCTCGCTGTTCTTCCCAGCATCCCGAATTGCCACCTACAGCGTGTTTTTGGTAGCCATCTTTGCCATTGCCGTTGGGCTGAGCTTTTTGGAAACGTCCTGTGACACCTACGCCTCAATGATGGGTCCCCGCAACACGGCCAATCAGCGTCTGAACTTCGCGCAAACGCTGACGCCGCTGGGTGACATCTTAGGGATCGTCTTAGGCAAGTATCTGATCTTTGGTGAGGGCGGCAACCTGGCTGACAAGGTCGCTCACATGAGCAAGGCCGAAGCCCACGCCTACAACCTGCACATGCTTCAACTGACGCTGCGTCCATACAAATTCATCCTTGCAATTTTAATCGTTATCTTCATCGTCCTGCTGCTGACCAAGATGCCACGTGCCAAGGCCACGGCAGGAACGGGCGCAGAAGGCAAGGAAGCACAGCCATCTCTGGGCGAGACGATTCACTACCTGACGCACAACAAGCGCTTTATGATGGGTGTCGGCGCACAGTTTGTCTACGCCGGCATGCAGACGACGGTTTGGTCATTTACCATCCGGCTGGCGCTGAAGGTTATGCACGGCATTTCCGACTCTGAAGCCTCAACGTTTATGATCTACAGCTACATTGCCTGGTTCATCGGCAAGCTGGTTGCCAACTGGTTCATGAACCGCTACTCGATTACCAAGGTGCTGACCTGGTTCTCCGCTCTTGGGATGGTCTGCCTGGTAATTGCCTTTACGGTTCCAAATGCAGCGGCCGTTTACGCAGCCATTGCCACGAGCTTCTTCTTTGGTCCTGAATGGCCAACGATCTACGCTCACACGCTGGACCAGATTCACGAAAAGAAGTACACCGAAACTGGTGGTGCCTTCATCGTTATGTCCCTGATCGGTGGTGCCATCGTGCCAGCCATTCAAGGACGGGTATCCGACCTTTCCGGCTCCATGCAGTTCTCCTTCATCGTGCCAGCCATCTGCTTTGCGATCATCACGATCTACTTCTGGAATGAACATCGCTACGAAAAGGCACACCCTGAAGAAGTTCAAGAACACTAGAATTGAATTTTCAGTTAATGCATAACGTAAAAGGACAACCTCGCTAACACGAGATTGTCCTTTTTATATTGCTGAGTGCAGCAGATTTAATTATTCAGATAAGTGGTTAGAGCTGAGGATTCGCCAATGAGCCGATCAATTCATGGTGTTCGCTGATGTCCAAGCCACGCCCTTCATCGCGAGCAGAAACCCGAATCGTCATAAAGTGACCCAAGACCTTAACGATTACCCAAACCATAACAGCAGTAGCGACAATCGTAACCATGGTTGCCAGCATTTGAATGCCAAACTGCGTGAAGCCGCCGCCCATCAGCAGTCCATCGTGAGTAACGGCAGGGTTGATCGTATGAGTGGCAAAAAGACCAGTTGCGATGCTTCCCCAGATACCGCTGACCCCGTGACACCCAAAAGCATCCAGCGTGTCATCAACTTTTAAGCGCGGCTTGATCTTGGTGATGAACCAGCCACTGATTAAGCTCGAGCCGACTCCAATAATCAAGGCTCCGGTCAAGGTAACGTAGCCACAGGCAGGCGTGATGCCGACGAGCCCACATAATACGCCGGTACAGGTGCCAACCAAAGTCGTGTGTCCTTCAGTATAGATTTCCAGTAATTGCCAAGTAACCATGGCCGCGGCGGCAGCAACCGTCGTCGTTAAGAAAGCCTGCATGGCAATGCTGTTGACGGCCAGTGCAGAACCCGCGTTGAAGCCATCCCAGCCAATCCAAAGCAGAGTCGTGCCCAACAGAACCCAGGACCGGTCAGCTGGGCCATCTGACTCTTTAGTGTGCAGACGCGGCCCAATCATTGCAGAAAGTACCAAGGCCGTGACCCCAGCGTTGATATGAACGACAGTCCCACCAGCAAAGTCAAGCGTACCCAGCTTAGACAGCAGACCGCCGCCCCAGACCAGGTGTACCAATGGGTAGTAGATCAGAATCGACCAGCAGATGATAAAGAAGGTTAAAAACTTAAAGCGCACCCGGCCAACGATCGCGCCTACAAACAGAGCCGGCGTGATCAATGCAAACATCATTTCAAAGATTGAGAAGATGCCGACCGGAATCTTGCCAGTCGTCAGCTGCTTTAGGTTGGTACCATGCATCATCAATTGGTGCAGGTTGCCGACAATGGCGCCATTGCCGCTGAATGAAAGTGACCAGCCAACTGCTACCCAAAGCAGAACGGATAGACCACAAACGAAAAAGACCGACATAAACGTGTTGACGATGTTGCGCCGACTTACCAAGCCGCCATAGAAAAACGCCAGTCCTGGTGTCATTAAGAACACCAGAATGCTGGCAATCATTACGAATAAAGTGTTTGCTGTACTCATTATTGCCATCTCCAATTCTCAAAACTCTAATCATTTTCTTAATGGCAATTAATTTAGACCAATTCTTTTTCAAAAACAATAGCTTGAGTTTGATTCCGAAAAATTAAACAAATTTATTAGACCATACAAAATTGAAAAATAATGAAAACGCTTCATTCTTATGATTTGAAACTAAAATATGGAATAGACCAATAATTAAATGATTGTTGATCAAGTGATGATCATCTAAAATAATCAAGATTGTTTTACAAAGAAGGGAGCAGAAAAATGGATCAGCTTTTCGAGCGTTCTTCCATTAAAAAGGCTTATTTTACGCTGGCAATGCCGGTGGTTTTAAGTTCAGCCGTTATTATTATCTATAATCTGGTGGATACGTTCTTTGTTTCTAAGACCCAAAATCCCGATCTGGTAGCGGGCGTATCGCAAGGCGCGCCAGTTTTCAGTCTGCTGATTGCCATTGGCGATATCTTTGGCTTGGGGGGCAGCTCATTGATTTCGCGGCTGTTTGGTGAAAAGCGCAATCATGAGGCACGCCTGGCTTCAGGTTATTGTTTTTACGTATCGATTATCGTGGGAATCTTGATGACGATCATCATGGTTGCTTTTCAGACGCCGATTCTTCACCTATTGGGAGCGACCACGGCAACTTGGCAGTACGCGCGTGAGTACTACCTGGTGATTGCGTTTGGCGCGCCGTTTATTGTTTTTGGCCTGACACCAACCAATATTTTAAGAACTGAGGGATTGGCCGTTCAGTCGATGACGGCCAGCATGGTGGGAACGATTTTTAACATCATTTTGAATCCAATCTTCATCTTCCCTTGTGGATTAGGAGCTGCGGGTTCGGCATTGGCCACTGTCGTCAGCAATATCATTGGCGATGCCTTGATGATTTATTATTTGAATACCAAAAGCCAAAAACTGACGACCTCGATTCATGAAACCAGGTTAAGTCCGGCACTGCAAAAAGAAATCTACTCAATTGGGATTCCGGCCTCGATTACCAATATCATGGTTATGTTCTCCATGGCACTGACGAATCGCTATCTGATTGCGTATGGCTCAACCAGCGTGGCGGCGATGGGAATTGCCAACAAGATCAATACCATTATCTTTATGGTGATGGTCGGCTTTGCGTTTGGTGCCCAGCCGCTGATTGGCTATACTTACGGTGCCAAAAATCAAAAGCGGTTTAATGAAGCCGTGCGTTTTGATATTTTGGTCGTTGTCGTTTTTGGGGTCGTGGCAACGCTTTTGATGATGCTGGCGGCTCCTTTGATCATTCGTTTGTTTATGAAGGATCAGACCGTGATCAGTGAAGGTACGACCATGATTCGCTGGCTGGCCAGTTCGACAACGCTGGGCGGCTGTATTTTGGTGTTTACGACGATGTTTCAGTCAATGGGCAAGGCAGTCCCGGCATTTTGGCTGTCAGTATCACGGCAAGGCTTGATTTTTTTAGTCTGCATCGTAGTTCTGCATCATCTGTTTGGTTATTGGGGAATCGTTTCAGCTCAGGCCGCGTCTGATGTTTTGACGTTGATGCTGGCTGTTTTGATGTGGCAAAAGAATCGACCGCATTTTAAAAAACAGTAAAAATTAATACTTTATTAGTTTAACAGCCGCTGCTCAATGTCTGAGCTGCGGCTGTTAGATTAGTCTGAACAAAAATCAATATCTAATTTTAAATCCTGAAGACGCTTTTCACCCCATTGGCACATGGCATCAATAATTGGCATCAGGCTTTCGCCAGTATTCGTAAGCTGGTAAAAGACTGCTTTGCGATGGCTGATCAGCTGTTCATGACGTGAGATCAGCCCATCCTTGATCATCTCTTTTAGCTGTTGCGTCATCATCTTGTGCGTGGCATGCTCAGAAAGCCGCTGCAGTTCATTGAAACGCATTGCGCCATTATGATAAAGACTACAGATGATCAACAGCTTGTATTTGCCAGAAAACATGGCCAAAGTGTATTCTTTGGCGCAGTCAAAATCCTTTTGGCGCAATTTTTCAAGGGTATATTCTCTGATTGTATCAGTCATTTAAAATCTCCTGTTTGAGGTCACAAAAAGGTGCGTTATTGTGTATTGCCCAGTTCTGATTTTATAATATGCTTACAAATTGTTAGATGCAAAAGAAAGAAGGATCATAATGGACAATCATTTCACAAGCGTTACTTCAATGCGGTGCTTAAACAATGGCGTTGAAATTCCATGTGTCGGTTATGGTACGTTTAGAACGCCGGAATCAGTAGCCAAACAGTCAGTTATGGATGCAATTGAATTGGGCTATCGGCACATTGATACGGCCGCGGTCTATGAAAATGAAATTGGCGTAGGCCAAGGGATCGCTGCTTCAGGAGTTGCACGTGAAGAGCTTTTCGTTACCAGCAAGCTTTGGAATACCGAGCGTGGCTATGAAAAAACGAAAGCCGCCTTTCAAGCCACCTTGGATCGGTTAAAACTTGATTATCTGGATCTTTATTTGATTCATTGGCCAGCCAACGAAAAACAGTTTGGTCAGGATGCCGAAAAACTGAATGCTGAAACCTGGCGGGCGATGGAAGATCTTTACAATGAAGGCAGAATTCGGGCAATTGGTGTTTCGAATTTTTTGCCACATCACATTAAGGCTTTGATGAAAACGGCTAAAATCAAGCCAATGGTCGACCAGATTGAGGTTCATCCTGGCTGGCCGCAGACAGAAGCAGTTCAGTGGCTGCAGGAACGGGATATTCTGGTTGAAGGCTGGGGTCCATTAGGCGGTCAGGGAGCTAAAGTCTTAAGTAACGCTACGATGAGAGAAATTGCCAAAGCTCATGGCAAGTCAACGGCTCAGGTTGCGTTGCGCTGGGAATTGCAGCAGGGCGTTTTGCCACTGCCAAAGTCGGTTCATCGTGAACGCTCGGCACAAAATATGGAAATCTTTGACTTTGAGCTTTCAGAGTCTGAAATGCAGATGATTCAGGCGTTGCCAAATCTGGGTGGGCAATGTGCCAAACCTGATGAGGTAGATTTTTAATAATGCTGACTAAAAAGACATTCCGTAATGGTGCGGAATGTCTTTTTGAATGTCGTTATTTTACATTTCAAAGTAGGCATACAGATCATCAACCGTTAATTTGGCTTTTTCAGCTGCGTTATAATCGGCTTTGATCTGGCCATCTTTTAAAACAATCAGCCGGTTGCCGTATTTGAGAGCATCTTCCATATGATGGGTAATCATCAATGCCGTCAGATGATCTTCGGTGATGCGCTGATTGGTAGCGTGCAGCAGATTGCGTGCCGTGTGTGGATCCAAGGCGGCAGTGTGCTCATCAAGCAGCAGAATGTCTGGTCGCTTGAGCGTGGCCATCAAAAAGCTCAGGGCCTGCCTTTGCCCGCCAGAAAGTGCTCCGGTTGGCGTAGTCATACGATTTTCCAAGCCATTGTTCATTTGAGCAGCCAGCTTGGTAAATTCTGACATTCGCTGCTTCAAACGGCGCGGTATCAGGTGTCGTTTTTCACCGCGCTTGGAAGCCAGCAGCATATTTTCAGCAACCGTCATCCGGGGTGCCGTTCCCAGCTTAGGATCTTGAAAAACGCGGGCTAAAAAAGTAGTGCGCTGTTCTTCGGTTGTTTTGGTAATATCAGCGCCGGCATGAAAAATCTGCCCGGCATCGGCTTTAAGATTGCCGCCGATAACATTGAAAAGGGTTGATTTACCAGCACCGTTCGTCCCAACGATGGTAATGAAGTCGCCGTCGTTGATGGTTAGATTGATGCCCTTTAAAATCGTGGTTTCGTTGGCAGTTCCTGGATTGACGATTGTTTTGACGTTTTTTAGCTCAAGCATTGGTTCAGTCATTGGTTTGGACCCCCTTAAAGAACGGCTTGCGAATGTGGAATAGCTTGTCCAGCTGCGGCAGCATCATGCAAAGTGCTAGGACAATTGA
The DNA here is from genome assembly GCF_039955095.1 of Limosilactobacillus sp. WILCCON 0051. NCBI lineage: Bacteria > Bacillati > Bacillota > Bacilli > Lactobacillales > Lactobacillaceae > Limosilactobacillus > Limosilactobacillus allomucosae. The sequence continues at coordinate 2,225,348 of NZ_CP154878.1, read as the reverse complement.
AGAGATCAAGTTGAGATCGTTGGCGCTGAACCCCAGCTGCAGGACTGCCAGCAGAATCAGACGGTAGATGATGCTTCCCAAGGTTACGGCAACCAGTCGCTGCGACAGTGTCAGCTCGCCAAAGGCAACTTCGCCGATGATGATTGAAGCCAGGGCGATTACGATGGTTCCAATCCCCATGTTGACATCGGCATAGCCATTGCTTTGAGCAACCAGCGCGCCGCAAAGTCCAACCAGTCCATTAGAAATCATAAGACCAACGTTGATCGTGGCATCGGTATGGATCCCCAGTGATTTAGCCATTACGGGATTGTCGCCGGTTGCAATAAATGACTGGCCATAGTCGGTATCCAAGAAAAAGATCAGCAGGAGCGTGATAATGGCAATTACGATCATGCCCAAGACGACGCTGTCAAAATACTGCGGCAGCGAGGTCATAAACGATCCAGAAAAAAGCGTCTTTTGGCCCAGCAGTGAGATGTTCGATTTACCCATAATGCGCAGGTTAACAGAATAGGTAGCCGTCATCGTCAGAATCCCGGCCAGCAGGAATGGAATCTTTCCTTTAGTGTACAGCAGCCCGGTTACCAGCCCAGCCAGCATACCAGCGCCAAATGCCAAAAGGGTTGCGGCCAATGGTGAAAATCCATGCGTAATTGCAGTAACGGCTACGGCAGCCCCTAATGGAAACGTGCCTTCAACAGTCATATCGGCGAGATTCAAGATACGGAAGGTCAGGTAAAGTCCCAACCCCAGCAGTGCCCATAACAGACCCTGGCCAATTGCGGATACGATCAGATTCATTTGATTACCTCCCCATATTTTTCGGCTTCACGCTGGAAACTGGCTGGAACGTGCAAGCCCAACTTGCGTGCCTGCTTTAGGTTCAAGACCGGTTCGCCATGACGGATGTACTTGATGGCGGTTGTAGATGGCTTCTTCTTGCCCTTTAGAATGTCGGCCGTCAGCTTACCGCCTTCAACGCCCAGCTTGTATTGATTGATGCTGTAGGTGGCGACCCCGCCTTGCTTAACCATCGTGTCGACGGCTGGGAAAACGGGCTTGTTGACGGCATTGGCATTTTTGACCAGTGTCTGCATCGCGCCGGCAATCGTGTTGTCAGTTGGTACGATTACGGCGTCAACCTCGCTCAGCATTTGTTGTGAGACCTGGTTCAAGTCATTGCTGTTGGAAATCGAGTAAGCCTTCAGATTCAAATGCATCTGCTTGGCATATTTCATGAATTCCTTATATTCAGTAACGGCGGAACTATCGCTGGAAGTGTAGATGATCCCTAACGTTTTGGCGTGCGGCATAAATTTGTGGACTAGCTGCAGTTGTTCCTTGACCGGTGCCTGATCGGAAATCCCGGTGATATTGCCGCCAGGACGCTTGTTGTTCTTAACAAGACCGGCTCCTTGAGGATTGGTGACAGCACCTAGGACGATTGGAATCTTTTTGGTTGAGTTGGCCAGTGCTTGAGAAGCTGGCGTGGTAATCCCAAAAAGAACGGTTGAGTTTTCATTAACCAGCTTGTTGGCCATGGTCTTTAAGTTGCTTTGATCACCATTGGCATTTTGATAGTCGATCGTAATGTTTTTGCCATTGTGATAGCCTTCTTTTGCCAGACCATGGACAAAGCCTTTGTAGATCTGATCCAAAGCGGGATGATGCATTAAGGTTAAGACCCCGACTTTGGGCTTTGCCTGTTTGACGATGCCGCCATTTTCCTTGAAGTAGGCGACTCCAAGAAACGCAAGTAAAATGGCGATTACGGTATACATTCTTTTCATGGCTTTTTGCCACCTTTCCGAAACCTTTTGAATAATTGCTGCTTGATAAAATAAAAAGAGGAAGCCAGTCTGCAGGCCTCCTCTTGGGAAATTAAAAAGCCTGCATGTGGTTCCATGCAGGCTTGCATTATGAAATAAGCCGGCACAGAATGGATCTGACTTCCCAGACCGCATTCCGTGCGATCTGAGCTACCGGCTTTGCCAACGAATATTAAGTTGGATGCGGTTGTAACTCATTTGCTTATCTCCTTTCGCGTGTTTGATTGTTTTAAAGTATAATCAGTATCACTATCTTTTGTCAACTAAAAGTTAGATTTTTATGAGTTTTTTCTTAGAAGAAGGCGAGCCAAGTGGATATTGAAAGCATTAAACAAGATTTTCCCATTCTTAAGCAGCGAGTTAACGATGAGCCATTGACCTATCTGGACAGCGCGGCGACGGCTCAGATGCCGACACCGGTTTTAAAGGCGATTGAGCACTACTACCAGCATGATCACGCCAACGTTCATCGGGGCACGCATACGCTGGCGCAGCGGGCAACTGCAGCCTATGAGACGGCTCGGCAAAAAACCGCCGCCTTTATCAATGCCAGTCAAGCTGAAGAAATCGTCTTTACGCGGTCAACAACGGAAAGCATTAATTGGATCGCGCAAGGACTGAGTGAGCTGATTAAGCCAAATGACGCGATCGTAGTGACGATAATGGAGCATCACAGCAATCTGGTTCCCTGGCAGCAGCTGGCTAAACGAACCGGGGCTGAACTGAGGCTGGTCGGCTTAAATGATCGTCAAGAGTTGGATCTTAACGATGCCGCGCGCAAAATCGATTCACGGACCAAAGTAGTGGCCATAGCCCATGTTTCAAACGTTTTGGGCGTAGTAAATCCTATTTTAAAAATCGGTGCCATGGCGCATCAGGTCGGGGCCTGCCTGGTCGTTGACGGAGCCCAGGCCGCGCCGCATCTGCCAGTTGACGTTCAAGCATTGGACGCGGATTTTTATGCTTTTTCCGGTCATAAAATGATGGCGCCAACCGGAATCGGCGTTTTGTATGGGAAAATGGCCTGGCTGAATCGGCTCTGCCCCAGTCAGTTTGGCGGCGAGATGATTGATCAGGTTGCTCAGCAGACGGCCACCTTTAAACCGGTTCCCTGGCGTTTTGAGGCTGGTACACCCAACATCAGTGGTGCGATTGCCTTAGGCGCGGCGATTGATTATTTAAGTCAGTTTGGCATGCGAGCGATTGCGGAACATGAACAAGAACTGGCTGCTTACGCGATTCCTAAACTATTGGCAATTGATGGCTTGACGCTTTATGGCCCGCAAGATCGGCATACTGGCGTTTTGGCATTTAATCTGGCTGGCATTCACCCGCATGACGCGGCGACGGCTCTTGATCTGGAAGGAGTAGCCGTTCGTGCCGGTCATCACTGCGCGCAGCCTTTGATGGATTATCTGGGGGTCAATGCGACTCTGCGGGCCAGCCTTTATCTGTATAATGATCAAAAAGACGTTGACCGCTTGATTGATGCAATTAAGGCCACAAAGGAGTTTTTTGAAAATGGGTTTGAGCAAGCTTAATTATTTATATCGCACTTTGGTTTTAGAACATGCCAGCCACCCGCATCACCAAGGAAAGCTGCTGGACGCAACCGCGCAGATCACGCTGCACAATCCAACCTGCGGCGATACCATCAATCTGGCAGTCAGGATCGATGATGACAAGATCAGCGACCTTAAGTTTACCGGCAGCGGGTGTACGATCTCGCAAGCCTCAGCCAGTATGATGGGCGATGTTTTGATTGGCAAATCGGTGTCAGACGCCCAACAGCTGATTCAGGCTTTTTCAAATCTGGTTATCGGTCAAAAAATCAGTGCACAGGCGCAAGAGCAGCTCCAGGATGCCGCAATTCTGGGCAGCGTGGCGCAGTTTCCGGCTCGAATCAAATGTGCGGCACTGGCCTGGCACGCGGCCCAAGCAATTCTAGAAGAAAACTAAAAGACGCCCGTTCGCAGATGATGCGATCGAGCGCCTTTTGCTTAAGAGGTTGTCTTAAGCGTTAAGTTGATAGGAATGTTGATAAGTTTTAAAGCTACTGCATAACGATGTAGTAGTTAGGACGGTAATATTGAATATTGCCTTCTTGCACGTTTTGACCAGGAGTTGGCGCTTGAATGTAGTTGCCGTTTCCTTCTGCGATTGCAACGTGGTATGGTGCCGAATCGGTTCCCCAGAAGTAAAGGGCTCCCGCTGGTGCGTTTTCAACATCATAGTAGTGAGTTCCCAGCGTTGCCTGTTGGGTCGTCGTGCGATAGCTGCTGGACAGACCATAGGAGTACTGAACCAGTCCGGAACAGTCAAAACCGCTTGGCGTATTGCCGCCCCAGACGTAAGGAACGCCAATCATTGACTGCGCTGTTGCCAGTCCCTGACCTGCTGCCACGTGGCTGGTTGATGCCGTTGAAGTGGTGCTTGCGCTGGCACTGGCGGCGTCCGTTAAGCCATAGGTAATCGTGTAGTTGGCCATTGCGGCATTGGCAGCGGCTGAGTTGGACTCATAGGTGGCTGAAGATGCCGTGCTGGCCGCTGATTCAGTCGTTGCGGCTGCCGTCGTCGCAGTAGTTGTTGCAGCAGTCGTTGCTTCAGTTGAGTCGGTTGCTGCAGTGGCGGTCTCACTAGCTGACGAAGCCGATTGAACAGATTCTGAATCAGCAGACTGAGCTGACACTGTGCTGGTCGTTTCGGTGTCAGTTGAAGCGTCACTTACCGTCGTTGAGGCAGCGGCTTGACTGGCAGTATCTAAAGCACTGGAAGCAATTGCCGCTGAACTTGAGCTGGTGCTTGAATCAGCAAAAACGCTGGCGCTGACGGAACCAGCCGTGGAACTGGCCGTCGTAGTCTTAGTCGTCTGACGCTGGCTGTTCTTTTGTCGATTGATGGTCGTTTCTGGAATCGTAATCCGCTGACCAGGGAAGATCAGATCTGGATTGGAAAGTGAGTTTGCCGAAACGATTGAAGAAACCGTGGTCTTGTATTGCTGTGCATAGGCCCAGATCGTGTCGCCCGAAGCTACGGTAACCGTAGTATCGGCATGGGCAGTCGTCTGCGCGGCGGTCATGGCTCCGGCAGCACCCACGGCAGCAATTAAGGCCTTAGCTGCTTTTTTCTTGATAGTAATCACTCCATGTTTTTGTTTTTTGCTCAGTTGTGCGAAATTCCGCACGGTTTTTAATTTAACAAGACAAAGTGATGGGGCAGTGAAGACTATTTGAAAAAAATATGAAGTCATTTTGAACCTGGCAGAGGCAAAAGGCCGTCATCAATTGACTTAGCGGCCGGAATGACTGGCAGAACTGCTACAGGCCTACTTGCGATTTAGTTAAGACTTTTGCCCAGCTCGTAGGCCAGGTCAGGATAAAATCTTAGATGATGTGGTGTGGTTTCTTTGCCGGCTAAGACCTGTCCAGCAAACTTCCAGCCCAGGTGGTCAAAAATTGCCTTAAATTCAGACTTTAACGGGTCAAAATCGTTATGCGGCGCGCTGGCAATCAAAATAGCCTGCTTGGCGCTATGCAGCTGTTCATCACGCTCGCCCATATGATCAATGACGGCCTTCATCTGCGAGGACATACCATAATAAAACATTGGCGTGGCAAAAACGATCAGATCGGCGGCTACCATTTGATCAAGCAGTCGTTCAGTTACAGCATCACCCGGCAATAAGTGATTGTCGGCATCCATTTTAACAGGAGCCAAGGGATGATGGCCGGCGTCAAAAATCATAACGTGGTTGGCTGCTGCCTGGGCTCCTTTGATCAATTGATGTGCTAAGATCGTTGAAACGGCAGGATCGTGGGGACTGCCTAAGATTGTCAAAATTTCCATGAAATGCCTTCTTTTTAAATTCTGTAACAATACAACAACTCTATCTTAGCACTGATAAATACTTTCAAGGTCTCAGAAGCCCGTCACTGCTGATTGAACGGCAAGCTTAGTCTGTGCTAACATGAAAAGCACGTTGTTTATTTTTTAAATTAGATGAGGAGAGAGAAAATGGCGGTTTTGGATGTTAGAAACCTGACGATGAGCTTTGCCGACAAGAAGCTTTATGAAGATGCCAGCTTTCAATTGGAAAAACATGAGCATATGGGGATCGTTGGTCAAAACGGGGCCGGCAAGTCAACTTTGATTAAAATCCTGATTGGCAAGGAGCTGCCGGTCGCGGGCGACATCAAATGGCAGAAAAACACCAAGATTGGCTATTTGGATCAATATGTTGATATTCCGCAGGGGATGACGCTGATCCAGTTTCTGCATACGGCTTTCCAGGAACTTTATGATGTCAACGAGCAGATGAATGAGCTTTATGCAAGATATGCCACGGAAATGGATGATCGTCTTTTGGAACGAGCTGGCCGGCTGCAGGAACGTTTGGACGCGGCTGACTTTTACGAGGTCGAAACCAAAATTGAGCGCGTTATGAATGGGCTGGGGCTAAATGATATTGGCAAGGACCATGTCGTTTCCGAAATGAGCGGCGGCCAACGCTCAAAAATTATTTTGGCCAAAATGCTGCTGGAAAATCCAGACGTGATCCTGCTTGACGAACCAACCAACTATCTGGATACCGCGCACATCGAATGGCTGATTGAATATCTGAATGATTTTGACGGCGCGGCCATGATTATTTCACATGACTACGACTTTTTGGAACGCGTAACCAACACGATCTGTGACGTAGCATTTGGCAAGATCACCAAGTACCGCGGCAGCTTTAAGCAGGCAATGCGGCAAAAGGCTGAGCGCAAGGAGACCCAGGAGCGCGAATACGAAAAGCAGCAGGAAGTCATTGAAAAGGCAGAACGGTTTATTCGCAAAAACAAAGCAGGCTCCAAATCAACCATGGCCAAATCCCGTGAAAAGATGCTGGCTCGGATGAAGCGCATTGACCCGCCAACTGATAATCTAAAGGCGACGTTTCACTTTCCTTATGAAAATACCGGATCTGCCAACGCCTTAAAGGTCAATCAGCTGTCAGTCGGCTATGGTCATCCGCTGCTCGCACCCGTGACGTTTTCGATGACGATGGGTGAAAAGCTGCTGTTTACCGGGTTTAACGGTGTCGGCAAGTCAACTTTGATCAAGTCGATTCTGGGCAAGATCCCAGTACTACAGGGGACGGCAGCTTTTTCGCCTTCAGCACGGATTAACTACTTTGATCAGGATCTGGTGTGGGATGAGCCTGATCTGACGCCACTGGAGACGATTCAAAATCTTTTTCCAACCATGCAGCCAAAGACGATTCGACAAAAGCTGGCCAAAGCAGGGATCAATGCCGCTAATACACAAAAGCCGCTGTCGTTGTTATCTGGTGGTGAACAGACCAAGGTTAAGCTGGCTATTTTGGAACTGACGCCATCAAACTTTTTAATCATGGACGAGCCAACCAATCACTTGGATGATGAAACCAAGGAAGGACTTAAAAAAGCCCTGCAGGAATATCCCGGCAACCTGATCCTGGTCAGCCACGAGCAAAGCTTTTATCAAGGCTGGCTGGATAAGGTCTTAAACGTCGAGAAACTGAGCTTGCGCAAATCATAGACAAATAAGCAGTCAGCTATAATTAAGCCGGCTGCTTATTTTTATTAAATAAATTAATTGAAAGGCGGCTGTTTAAAAGAATCAATCTTATTTTAATTTAGTTTTTTTAAAATGAGTTGACTTTGAATCTAAAAATGTTAAATTCTTAGTCATAAATTAAAAGATTAAAAAAAGATTAGAAAGGTCGTGCGTAATTATGACGCGAAAAGTTGGTGTTATTGGTTCAGGGAATGTTGGTTCAACGCTGGCTAACAATATGCTGGTAGCAGGGACGGCGGATACGCTGGTATTGATTGATACCAACGAGCTAAAGCTGAATTCGGATGCAACCGATTTTGAAGACGCGGCGGCCAATCTGCCAACTCATACCACAGTGGTGCGCAACGACTATGAAGCCTTAGCCGATGCCGATGTCGTCGTGATCGCGGTCGGCAGTATCGGCGTACAGAACGACGATGCCAAGCATGATCGATTTGTTGAATTAAAGGTTACCAGCAAGGCCGCTAAAGAAGTCGGTACTAAATTAAAAGAAGTCGGGTTCCATGGCGTGCTGGTCTCAATCAGTAATCCTTGCGACGTGATTGCCGCGCTGTTCCAAAAGTACACTGGTCTGCCAAAGACGCAGGTAATCGGTACGGGGACGCTGCTTGATACTTCACGTATGAAAAAAGTCGTTGGTCAAAAGTTTGACGTTGATCCGCGCTCGGTATCTGGCTATAACCTGGGTGAACACGGCAACTCGCAATTCTCTGCTTGGTCACAGGTACGGGTCATGGGCCATCCTGTAACCGAATTGGCTAAGGATCGTGACGATGTTGATCTGGATCAATTGGCCGAAGACGTGCGAGCAGGCGGATACGTCGTCTTCCATGGCAAGAAGCACACCAACTTTGGGATTGCGGCAGCGGCTCTGCGTCTGGTTACGGCCGTTTTGAATGATGCGCACGCTGAGCTGCCAGTTTCCAACTTCCGCGAAGAATACGGCACCTATGTCGGCTACCCTGCCATCATTGGTCGTCAAGGCCTGGTTCGGCAGCTGCAGCTTGATCTGACTGATGAAGAAAAAGACAAGCTGGCTGCTTCGGCTAAATACATCAAGGATCGCTTTGATGATGTGGCTGCCAAGTTAGACAATGAATAATGCTTTTAAACAGACTAAGAAGATAATGGCGCTATTTCCGAGTGAATTCGGAATAGCGCCATTATTATATTAAGAATACTAAACGATGAGACGTGAGCTAAGATTTATTCATTGAGAGCAACCGGGCACGCTGCACTATGGAACGTTTTGATGATTTTAATCAACAGTTCGTTTGGCTGATTAAACATTCGCTGCTTAAAAGCACAAATTCAAACCAATCCACGCTTGGCAACTGACATGTTCGCTTGGCTTTGCTAAGATGGAATCAGTCAACTTTTAGAAAAGAGGTACTTGTAATGGTCTATGATTATCGTCACGAACTAATCGAACTTTTGAACCATACTACCAGCGACCCGGAAAGTCTGCTGCAGACCCAGCGCAGTCTTACGATCATCGTCGACCTGCTTAATCAGCTGCAGCCAGTTAAAGAGCCGACGTCTACTGAAAAACAAGCTGTCAAACCAAGCTATCAGATTCGGCGTAACGTCACTGCCCCAAAGATCTCGCTAGGTCAGCTGATCAATCAGACCGCGGCACCAACGCCCAAGCCGCATGAAACATCCAAAAAACCGCAAATCAATAAGCAGCCAGAACGCTCAACGGCTAAAGCAGCTGCCAACCAGGCTTATTTAAGAGACATCCCCGTCACTGCTAAAGACGAAGCGCCGACTGAACCAGCAGCTGCACCCGAGCTTTCGGAAGTCGAACTGCTGGCACGCGACAACTGCTATCCAGTCCACCGCCTGTTAAGCGGCGCGGAAATCAATCACCGTTTCTATTCGGAAAGCATTCTGCACAAGCTGCCGTTTCCAATCAATGATGGCGATGTCGTGCAGCTGGACCGTCAGCGCTTGATCCATGGCAAACTGCCCGTTATCAATCGTGTTACCAATGACCATCTGGCAATCAGCACAACGCCAACCAAAGTCATTGAATATGCCACTTTGGAACCAGTTGCCGGCTCAGACGTCCTGCAGATCAAAAAGACGCTCAAGGGCAATTCGATCCTAGATGAGTCACACGCCAACACCATCGTGATTGATCCTTACAAATATGCCAGCCGCAATCTCAAGCCCGGTATGATTATCGACTTTGCCTACTATGATCACGGCAATGGAATGCGCGATGCCAAGGCTGGCGAGATTCGCTGGATCCACAGCGAGCACGAGTTTGATACGACCAAATCGCCTCGCAAGCTGCAGCAGCCTAAAAAAGTTAAAAAGACGCGCCACGAATACAGCGACAAGCTTGACTACGACCTTAATCAAAAACGCGTCTTAGTGGTAACTGGAGCCCGTGACCGCGTGCAGGATCTTAAAGCCGTCGTTGCCAAGCACCACGGCGTCTTCTACAGTCTGGATGCCTCAATGGAAGAAAACGTCTCCAGCAGCAAGATCAAACGGGCCGTTAAGGATGCCGATCTGATTGTCGTCTGCATCGACCGCATTCATCATCGCATCAGTCAGCTGACCACGCACCATGCCAAGCGCAACGACCGGCCATTTGCGATTGCCGCTACGACCAGCAATACCGCTGTCGAACGCGCCATTTTCCGGGCTCTCAATGGCAACAATGCCTACGAAAGCAGCGGTCAGGACATGGCAAAATACGTCAGCGCCGATTAAAATTATTCCAAGGTGATAATATGACTGAAAAAAACAGTTACTTCAATCTCCCCAGTGATGAAGAAGTCGATAAAATGGTGGAGCTTTTTAAGGCCTTTGGGGATAAAACCCGCTACCGGATAATCTCAATGCTGGCCGGACGAAAACTAACAGTTAATGAAATTGCCGATCAACTAGAAGTCTCTCAACCTGCCATTTCCCACCAGTTAGCCGTCCTTAAAAATGCCGGCTTGGTCATTGGCAATCGGCAAGGTCAATATGTTGTCTATCAATTAGCCGATCAGCATATCATTACAATTTTAGAGCAGGCCCGTGCCCACCGTTTAAATTAGGATTAGGGATTCTGCTATCAATTGCTTTTAACATCATCATTGCCAAACCAGCATGATGATGTTAAAATTTAGCTATAATATAAATAAGTGATTATATGTTTATATATTTATGAGGAAGTGAGGGAGATCACGATGATCAATGCATGGAAAACACTAACTGCTGAACAGCACCAAATCATCAAACGAATTTTTGGCAGCAGTCTGCTGCTATTAATTGGCTTTAGCTGGCCACAAGCCAACCTGTTTAACATCTGCTGCTTTCTATTAGCTTACCTAATTGCCGGTCTTCCGGTTCTTAAAACAGCTGGTCGAAATTTGATGCACGGTAAGCTGTTTGATGAAAATTTTTTAATGTCTCTGGCAACTTTAGGAGCACTAGCAATCCAACAGTGGCCAGAAGCTGTTGCGGTAATGCTTTTCTATACGATCGGCGACTTTTTTGAAGACCTTGCCGTTAATCGTTCACGTCGTTCAATTACCGACTTGCTGGATCTGCGTCCTGAAACGGCCCACATCCTAGGTGATGATCAAAAGGTGCAAACTGTCGATCCTGCTACGATATCAGTTGGTGACACGCTGCTGGTCAAACCAGGTGAAAAGGTTCCTTTGGATGGCATCGTAGTGGATGGTTCTTCTTATCTCAATACTGCAGCATTGACTGGCGAAACCAAACCCGTTCTGGCTGAAAAAGGAACCTCGATTTTAAGCGGTACGATTGCAGTTAATGGTACGCTAAAAGTTAAGGTTCAAAAAACGTTTAACGACTCTACGGTTTCTAAAATTCTTGAGCTGGTTGAAAATGCCAGTGAACAAAAAACCAATGTCGAAAACTTTATTACTAGATTCAGTCGAGTATATACTCCCGTAGTCGTCTTAAGCGCAATTATTTTGGCAATTCTCCCACCATTAGTCTTCAATCAGTCTTGGCTGGTATGGATCTACCGTGCCTTGGACTTTCTGGTGATTTCTTGCCCTTGCGCTTTGGTAATCTCAGTACCTCTTAGCTATTTCAGCGGCATTGGTGCAGCCTCCAAAATTGGCGTCCTGGTTAAGGGCAGTAATTTCTTGGAAGAACTTCAAAAGGTCAACACCATTGTTTTTGATAAAACCGGTACCCTGACCAAGGGCGAGTTTTCCGTCATCGCCACAGCACCAATTAACATTGATTCCCAACAGCTGATCCATCTGGCCGCATTAGCCGAACAGTCTTCTCCACACCCAATTGCACAGGCATTAGTTAAAAGTGATCCACTCCCTAAATCATCCGAACAGCTGACAAATATTCAAGAAATCGTTGGCTATGGCGTACAAGCCAACTATCAAGGAAAACAGCTATTGGTTGGCAATGCAAGACTAATGGAAAAAAACTCTGTTGTGGGATTTCAAGCCGTTACGCCAACCACGGGAACGCTTGTCTATGTTGCTTATGATGGCCATTATGCTGGTTGCCTGACCGTCGCGGACACACTAAAGAATGACGCCGCCGCAGCAATTAAATCACTTAAGCAGCTAGGCATCAAAGACATTGTTATGTTAACCGGCGACAATTACGCAACAGCCAAAAATACTGCCAACCGTTTAGGAATCAACAGTTTCAAAGCAGAACTGCTTCCCCAAGACAAATTACGAATTGTCAGAGAATACCAGCAGCAATCCATTGGCAAGGTAGCATTTGTAGGCGATGGTCTTAATGATACGCCGGTATTGGCGGGCAGTGATATCGGCATTGCTATGGGTGCGCTTGGCTCAGATGCAGCAATTGAAGCTGCCGATATCGTCTTGATGCATGATAATCCTGGCGCAATTCCGCAAGTTTTCTCAATTTCGCAAAAAACCAGCCGCATTGCAATTGAAAATATTATTTTCGCGCTCAGCATCAAGGGGATCTTCCTGGTACTGGCTGCTGTAGGAATTGCTACCATGTGGGAGGCCGTCTTTGCTGATGTTGGCGTCACGATCATTGCTGTTCTCAACTCACTGCGTCTCTTAAAATCAGATGCTGTTGGCTAGATCCTGCTGACGAAATCAAAAAGCAGATCGGTTTTGTTGGCGAAGCGCTTGTTTAGCTGTTGAATCGGTTATAATAAAGACAAAATCACAAAGGAAGTTAGTTATGGCTAAGCGCAATATTAAAATTTTTTCGCATAACGATCTGGATGGCTTTGGGGCCCCGGTATTGGTCAAAACGGTCCAAGACGTTATGTTTCCCGATGCTGAGTTTGATCTGACCAGTATCGGTGCCGGCAGAATCGACAGTGAGCTGGACTACTGGTTCAAAAGTCCCGAAGCAGCCACGGCAACGGATGTCTGGATTATGGATATGACGCCAGACAGCGAGCATACGATGCAGGAGCTCAATCAGCAGTTTGCCAATCACTGGCTGGTTTTTGACCATCATGAAACTGAAGCGGCATTACGACAAAAGTTTGCGGCCAATACGGTTAAGCCCGCTGATGCAAAAATCAGTCCCAGCGCGACCAGTCTGGTATGGGATTGGCTTAAGAAACTGCCTGGCTTTGTTAAGCTGAATCAAGATCGGCAGCAGCAGTTGGCGGAACTGGTGGAGCTGATTCGTGCCTATGATACGTGGGATTGGCAAAATGATCCCGACATGAGCGAAAAAGAGCGTCAGGCAGCTGATGACTTCAATCAGTTGTTCTGGTTTTATCCGCTTGATTATTCTGAAGCCTTTGTGCAAAGCGTTTTTGACAAAGGCTGGACGGCATATCGTCAAGACAATGATCTGCTGATTCAAACCTTGAACGAACGACGGGCCAAGTACTTAAAGTCGCACTTAAAAGACGTGGTCGAGGCAACGGCAGATGGGCACCGCTTTGGAATCGTCTATGCCAGCGACTATAAATCAGAGATCGCGCATGAGCTGTTGGTGCAGCAGCCGGATCTGGATGCTGCGCTGGTAATCAGTCCCAAGAGCGTTTCTTTGCGCAGTAATGGCAAAGTCGACGTGGCAAAGTTTGCGGAAACCTATTATCAAGGCGGCGGTCATGCCGATGCAGCCGGCGGACGATTGGACATTAACCCAATTCGCTTAGGTGAGCAGGCGGTTGCTGATGAGCTTGAACAGATGACAAGCGTCAAAAAAGAAGAAAAAGCAGAGACCGAAAGCACGTTGGCAGATAATCTTGATCCGGATATGGCAGCTAAGCTAGCAGCCTTGTTTGGCAAAAAAGAAAACTAAAAAATCGGGTTCGTCAATTGGCGAATCCGATTTTATTTTGGTTGTTCTGCTACGCTGCCACGCTCAACCAGCTTGAACGGTACCAGTTCGGAAGGAGCATTGCCGAGCAGGTCTAAGACGCTATTAACGCCGATTTGATAAAAGTCCTGGGTAACGCTGGTCAGTTGTGGATCTGTAACCTCGCAAAGAAAAGTGCCATCAATGCTGACGATGGAAAGATCTTGCGGCACCTTGATCCCCATCTGCGCAGCCTGACGCATGATGCCCATTGCAACCAGATCACTGGCAGCAACGACCGCGCTCAGTTTGAGATCAGCCCAGTGCTGCATGATGGTCTGGCCAGCCTCATAGCTGTAGTCGCCATATTGAATCCAATCCTGTTCAATTGGCAGGTGGTGTTCATACATGGCCTTTTGATAGCCGGCGCGACGCTGGAGACCAGTATGTGAATGATCAATGCCGAAAAGGCCAATGCGGCGGTGGCCTTTTTTAATTAAGTATTCAACGCTTTGAGCAGCTAATTCAGTATTATCAGAACTGATAAACTGTAGCGGCAATTCATAAGAGTAGTTGGAAACCAATCTAACCGGCAGCTGTGAATCCTGCAGCATTTTAAGACTTTGCGGATCAATCTCGCTGCCAATCAGCAGAATACCGGCGCGCGGACCGGCCGTAGCATCTTTAATTGCTTGATGGAGCAGTTGGGGACTGTGATTGCCGGCGTAAAGGATAATAATATGACGATTATGAGCCAGGGCTGTCTGCTGCATGCCATCCAAGATCCCAGTTGAAAAATTGGTTGGCGGATTGCTGACGATTACGGCAATCTTGTCACTGGAGCGCGTCGCCAGTTCTGCGGCCGCGCTGTTTTTCTGATAGCCCAGTTTGGCAGCTGCATCCCAGACGCGTTGGGCAGTCTGAGGAGTATAGGTATTGGCTTTTTTGGCCATTACTCGTGAAACCGTCGCGATTGAAACCCCGGCTTGACGAGCAACGTCTTTGATAGTGGGTTTATTGGCGACCATTTTAATCAGCCTTCTTTCATAGCGCGATTTATATATACATTATATCATGCAAGTGCTTTCTGTAAACGCTTACTCGGTGACTGTACTTTGATAGCTAATACAAAGACTGGCTGCCTATTTTATTGTTAAAAGAAAAAGCACCGTTTTGGCATGTGCCGAAAACAGTGCGGTTATTTTGATTAGATGTTCAACAAATCAGTAGGCTGATGAAGCAAGAAGTCACCATCCATAATCTTCTCGGGATTGGCGGCACCGTATAATGCAGCGGCAAACTTAACTCCGGCAGCATGGGCGGCTTTTTCGTCGTTTACCGTGTCGCCGACATAAACGGCAGTTTCAGGTGCGGCGTGCATTTGACTCAAAGCTGCCAAAACCGGTTCTGGATCAGGCTTATGACGGTCGGTATCATTGGAGGTGATTACAACGTCAAACAGCTTGGCAAAGGCAAATAGATTGGCAAAATGATGATCGTACTCATCGCGCAGCTTGGAAGTAGCGATTGCCAACTGGACATCAGGCCGCTTGGATAGTTGCGTCAAAGTTTCAGGAATACCGTCAAAAACCGTCACGCGATCCTCTCTTTGGTAGGCCAGCTTGATCCATTCCTGCTGCATCTGCCAGCGCAATTTGTCATCGGCTACGCCAGCAATCTTTAAGGCATCCATCCCGGTAATGCCAAACAAATCATGCTTTTTTTGCTCAACATCGGCCGGATCAGTATGGTAGCCGTGCTTCTCCAAGATTTCGATCATTGCCGGCATGTACATGTCAATCGTATTGATCAAGGTGCCATCAATGTCGAAAATATAGTTCTTAATCATAAAATCCTCCTGTGTACGATCATACCCTCAACGTTTCAATTGTACCGCAAAACTGAAATGAAGCTATTAGCCAAAATCATGCGTATTGCAGTTAAGTATTAGGCTAAAGCTCAGTAAAAGGCTTGATTTCAATCAAACCGAATGAGTGAGGCTGTGCGGTAAATTTGAATTCCAGCATGCCACTATTGTTTGTCAGTAATTCGCGTTTTCTTTGTGGATGATTGACTGCATTGATCCAAGCCGCGTCTTCATTGCTCATGATATCGTGAACGATTAAATCATTCAGCAATGATAGTGGATTTCCGTGATGCTCATCAACGTAATAGGAGGTTGCCGTCATAGTTTGAGAAGATTCAATGGTAACCTGCAGCTTTAAAATATTGGCTGATTGATATAGGTTTTGAAGATTAAAAGATGAGACCAGCGATTCAGCTTGGTTGAAATATTTGGTTACCAGATCGGTAGGATTAAAAAAGAGAATACAATAATGATCTTTTTCAATTTGGTAGGCAACGTAATGCGATCCAGAAGCGATAATCGATGTAGAAGCGAATTGCTGAAAATAAAGAGCAAAGCAGCTAGGTTTAAAAAAGCCATCACGAGAAACGATGGCATTGCCACCCCACAGAGGTCCATGCGTGTCAATAAATGCGGATGAATAGTCAGAAAAGGCATAGATATAAAGCTCATCACAATATAGCGTGGTTTGGAGCAGAAATTGAAGCAGCAGCGCGCCTTTTTCCAACGAATCATTAAAAATATTGCGGTCAGATGCGCTTAGTGAAAAAGATGAGATTAAAAAAGGAAGGTGTTTTTGACCACTGGCACTCCTAGTTTGCTGAACTAATACGTTACATTCTTGGATTATCTGTGCAAATGAGGAAAATGATTCTTTAAAACTGCCAATCCTGCTGTTGGAAAAGTCAGGAATGAAATCGCACGTAATAAAATCTAAAGGGAGTTTTGGCAAATATTTTTGACAAAAGATGCGAAAATTATTCAGATCATGTGGAACGATAAAACTGCCAGCGCCGACGTTTACTTTTGGTAGAATCTGCTTGATCAATTGGTATACCTTTTGATAAAACAGTGAGAATTGTTTAGGCGAGTTAGTATCAACTGGGTCATACCAAAATAAAAATCGCCATTTGCTGATAGTAGAGGTGGGGTACAGATTCTTAATAAAGGTCAGCAGCTGGACCAACCGACGATGGACAAAATCGTCAGAGGATATTTGAGGAATTTCGTTGATGACCACGGTTTGATTGTTGCTCTTAATATAGCGTGGCTTGATGGACAGCTGAATAATCGGTTCTAGCTGATGACTGGTGATGAAATCAAAGGCAGCCTTAATAAAGGTTAAATCATCAAAACTCTGCAATGAGCTGCCAATGACGTTATCGGGGAAAAAGAAGCCATTAACGACGATGCGTTTGGTATTAAGCTTTCTAAGCGTATGCAAAAGCTGCTGCTGAAAGTTGTAATTGGCTAACTGGCTAATGCTGCCAACCACGATGCCAATCGGAAACTTGCGATGATATTTAAGATTAGTAAAACCAGTAATTTGGACTGTTTCATCCAGACTGCCGGTTTTTTTGATTTCAAGATGCTGACGAAAAGAACTGGGGGACATCTGGTATCGTTTGTGAAAAATCTGACTGAAGACGCTGTTGGAAGAAAAGCCAGATCGCAAAGCTACTTCAGCAATTGGCAGCTCTGTATTACGCAAAAGGTTGACGGCCTCTTCTAAACGTACGTCGATCAAGTATTGAGAAAATGACCGACCAGTCGCATTTCGAATCATATCCGAAATGCGTTTTTTAGAAATATAAAACGTTGCTGCCAGGTCATTTAAGGTAAGACTGTCGGTAAAGTTTGACTGAATATAGTGCAGAAGATTACTTTCCGAAATAATCATAAAAAGTTCTCCTTGAATTTTAGTTTTTGCTTTTGTTTTGATATCTATTGCTAAAAAAATAAAACCTCTCAATAAAGAAAGCGGATTCTTTTTATCTTAACATAATAAACATCAAAGGAGGAAGATATCTATGGACACGAGCTTAACTAAAAATAAGACTGATGTTTCCTATCCAATGCTGCGTAAGATCGGTTATGGGATGGGTGAAGCAGGCAGCCAGCTGTTATGGACGCTGATGAGCTCATATTTAACTGTTTATTACTCAGATGTTGTTGGCTTGACACCAATTATTATTTCGACTGTCATGTTGGTTGCGCGAATTTTGACCGCTTTTTGGAATCCAGTCTTTGGATCAATTGCTGAAAATACGCATACCAAATGGGGGCGCTATCGACCTTATATTTTGTTTGGCACGCCTTTTTTGGCTCTCTTTAGCTGTTTGATGTTTTTAAATATTAACGGCTCAACTACGCTAAAGGCAATCTGGTGTACGGTAACCTACCTGGTTTGCAGTATTTTATATGCGATGGTTAATGGTGCGGAAATGTACATTCCAATGTCAATGACCACTGTGAATACGGAACGGGTATCGTTGAATGCTGTCAAAGGTATTGTTTCCAATGTTGCGAGCGTAATTATGAGTGCGGTAACGATGCCAATGCTGATTTTCTTTGGTGGTGGCAATTCTTCAACTTCCAAGGGCTATTTCATGGTAGCACTGATTTTTGCACTTTTATCGGTACCATGTTTCTACATCTGCTATTTTTCATCTAAAGAGGTTGTCAGTGGTGGATCACTGGCACAAAACGAAAAACACAATGTAATTGCTGAAATTTTAAAATCATTTTGGAAAACGATTAAAGATCGCGATTCAGGTATGCTCATTCTGGCGATGATTCTCTTTTTGACAGGAGTTTTTGGCCGCTTAGGAGTAATGCTGTACTACTTTATCTACATCGTTCATAAGCCGATGCTGATGGCCAGCTTCTCAACGGCAATGATGCTGGGGATGTTGGTAGTAAATTTCTATACCCCATATTTGCTGAATCATTTTGATAAAAAGTATGTTGGCGTCTTGTCTTGTGTTCTAGAGCTTGTGTGCTGTGTTATCTTCTTTTTCTCAAAGAATTCTTTGGTTATTGTTGTAACTGGCTTCTTTTACGGGGCATTTAACATGGTTACGCTGGTATCGCAAGGCCTGGTTGGTGAAATCATTGATGATCGCTGGTTAAGAACCGGTGTCCGTGCAGATGGCGTAATTGGTTCTTCAATTGGTTTTGCGGCTCAGATTGGCAACACGATTGGGGGAGCGATCGGGATTGCAATTCTGGGTGCTGTCGGGTATGTGGCTCATGCCGATCTTTCTCAGGCAGTACTTACGCGTATGAATATCGTTATCAATCTTGGCCCAGCACTCTGCTTTGCCTTGGCGATTATTCCTTTCATGATGATTCGAATGACCAATAAAAAAGGCCGTGAAAATGAGGCCAAAATCAAGGCAATGACTGAAAATAAGCAATAGTTTAGGAGGAAAAAACAATGCGTACTGTAAAGAATCCTATTATTCCAGGCTTTTATCCTGACCCATCAATTTGTAAGGCAGACGATGGCTATTATCTGGCCTGTTCCAGTTTTGAAACGTATCCTGGGATCCCGATCTTTTTTAGCAAGAACTTGGTGGATTGGGAACAAATCGGCTATGCAATGACGAAAGAAAATGGATTCCATGTTCGAGCCAATACCATGACTGGGGGTGTGATGGCGCCAACGATTCGCTATCATAATGGCACTTTTTATATCATTAATGCGAACTTCCAAGATAAGGGCAACTTTATCGTGAAAACGAATGATCCGCGGCAAGGCTGGTCAGATCCAATTTGGCTCGATGATATTCCTGGCATTGACGCGTCACTGTTTTTTGATGATGATGATCAAGCCTACATTGTAGGAACTGGGAATGTCGTACCAAATGGCGATCAAATGGAACCAGGGATCTATGTCTGCAAGTATGATATTGAAAAGATGAAGGTTATCGGCGAGGCAGTACCAATCTGGGATTCAGCTCTGCGGCATGCCTGGTCGCCAGAAGCACCTCATATGTATAAAATCGGCGACTATTATTACCTCATGATCTCAGAAGGTGGAACGGAACAGAATCATGCGGTAACGATAGCTCGCAGCAAAGATATTTTTTCATGGTTTGACGGCAACCCAGCCAATCCAGTATTGACGAATCGTAATCTTGGCTATAATGACGTTAAGCTGGCCAACATTGGGCACGCGGACTTGATACAAGGCGAACATGACGAATGGTATGCTGTCTTTCTTGGTTCACGAACCGTGGATGGCTTTTACAAAAATCTAGGTCGAGAAACGTTTATTTGCCCAGTAGAATGGCAGCGCGGATGGCCGTTCTTCACTCCCAAGACTGGTCGCGTTGAGAAGGAATACCAGATCCCAACGGACAAGTTCTCACTGAGTACTCTGCATCTGACGACCAATCAAGTTTTTGATGGTACGACTTTGCCATTGGAATTTATTACCTGGGGAACGCCATATGGACGCGTGTACCAAAATGAAGCAGACGGTCTAAAGCTATTCTGCAATAAAGCCATGATCACGCCTAAGCTTTACTGGGCCTTGGATCACGAACAGAACAGCAGTCGGGAAACAGGGATCAGTTTTGTCGGACGGCGCCAAACCTCAATTGATTTTCAAGCAGAAGCCAAATTCAGCTTTACTCCACGGCTTGAAAATGAAAGTGCCGGCTTTGTAATCATGCAGGCAAGCAACCATCAGTATCGGGTTGAGAAACGCCTGCTTGATGGAGAAATGGTCTTACGATTGATTCTTACTACGTCTTCAATGAACACGCTGCCACATATGCCAGGATTTAAGGCGGTTTCTAATGACAAGGTTTTATATCAGACTAAGGTCAGCGATGAAGAACTTGTCTTAGGGCTTAAGGCAATTGGCCAGCATTACCAGTTCTATGTCAAGGATGATGCTGGAATACACGAACTGGGGGATGCCCAGGATGGTCGTTTGATCAATCCAGAAGAAGTTGGCTGCATGTCCGGGACCATTATGGGGATGTTTGCAACTGGTAATGGTCAAGATACTGATAATACCGCAATCTTCAAACAGTTTGAATATCTGCCGCTAAGCTAGCTGCCTGACTCAGCACCCCAAAACACTCCATAAAAGATTTTAGAAGAAAACCGATTTGAGTTGGATTCATCTAAATACAAAAATGACGTTATCTTAAGCTTTTGCAGAGCTTAGATAGCGTCATTTTTTTAATATGTTTTATTTATTAGTACCAACAACACCGAACCCGCCGTCCCAGCCAATCTGTTCGCTGGTAGCCAGGGTCATCTGCAGAAAACCGGTTGCTTCCATTTCACGGGCCCGCTTGAGCTTGCCGGTATTCAATACCCGCAGCGCGCTGGATGCCAATGCCAATTTAAAAGCTGCCTTGGCCTCTTCATCATCGCCGGCAACCAGGACCGTTGTCGGCAGCTCGCCGATTTTGCCGCTTTGCAAAGTAGCCGCGAAATTAGTGTTAAAGGCCTTTAAAACCTTGCTTTCAGGCAGTAGCTCCTGCAATTGCTGGGCAGCTGAGCTATCAGCGGGGACGACTAATTCATCCCAGGTTTCAAAATTCAATGGATTGGTGATATCAACAATGATTTTACCAACCAGTTCAGCTTGGTACTGCTTGGCAAGGGCCGCCAGTGCTGGATATGGTACGGCCATAACTACGATATCGCCGAGTTGCTGAGCGGTATCTTTTGAGCCATAGTATTGAACGTTGTTGCCAGCTTCAGTGAAGTTCTTGCCGATTGCCTGACCCATGTTGCCTTTGCCAAAGATTGTGATTTCCATATTCTTCATCCTCCTGGTTTTAAAGTCTGTTTTCTTGTATCGTTGTAGTTTATAATAAGGCTAAATCTTACTTTTAGTAAGTACCGACTTTTCAGTTCGCTACGCACTGAACGGTAAGAATAGTGAGATATCAAAGGAAAAGGAGGAATTATTTTGGCGAAAAAATTGGTTCAGGATGGCAGCTGTCCAGTTGCAACCACGATTTCGCTGCTGAACAGTCAATGGAAGATTCTGATCATGCGCGAACTGCTGTTGCATCCAAGTGAAAGATACAGCGAGCTGCAGCATAGCGTTGCCGGCATCAGCCAAAAGATGCTAACCCAAAGCCTGCATGAGATGACGGCTGATGGAATCGTGCAGCGCCAGGTTTTTCCAGAAGTACCGCCGCATGTTGAGTATCGTCTGACCGAGCTGGGCCAAAGCATGGATCCAATCCTAAAAGCCATGCATAACTGGGGCAATCAGTATCTGGCCAGTCATCCTGAAAAACGCCGGACGAATAAACAGCCGGAAACTGATTTTGCGCAAAAACGATCATAGTCAAAAAAGGCTGGGAAAAAACTATATTTTCAGATGAATTTTAGAGAATAGTAATATTAAAAATCGCTAGAAATCAACGTTTTCAGCAACGTGGGTCCTAGCGATTCTTTAGTTTTGAGACTTTTTTCCAGCCTCTTGATTATTTATTGAAAGTGTCAGATTCGACTTCACGGATAAAGTCAGCCAAGTGCTTGTAGTAGACGTCAGGGTTGTCGATCATATGGTGATGACCCCCATTTGGCGTGGTAACCAGTTTAGCATTTGGAATTTCTTTTTCCATGGTCTTGGCAGTATCCAAAGGCATGGTTTCGTGTTCCCCAAACGTCAGCAGGGTTGGCACCTTGATGTTCTTTAATTGATCGCGGAAGTGCCAATCTTTGAGCTTGCCGGTAATCACGAACTCGTTATCGCCTTGGAAGACGTTGTAGACAGCCGTGCCGCCAAGATCCTTGACGTGGTAGAGCTTGGATGGCTGCTTACGGTCGACGAAGTTTTCGTTAAGAACCTGGACGTCGGCTTGGTAGCGATCGTTGTCGTAGTCGTTGTTCTTTTCGCATTCCTTCATAAAGGCAACTTCTTCAGCTGGCAGGACGTCTTCGCGAACCTTGTTGACATGAGCAACGTATTCATCGATTTCATCAACCATTGAGGAGATGATGGCGCCTTTCAAGTGTTGACCGTATTTAACGGCGTATTCTTGAACCAGCAGTCCGCCCCAGCTTTGGCCAATCAAGTAGAAATTATCAATCCCCAACTTTTGACGTACTTCTTCGACCTCATCCAAGAAGTATTCGTAAGTCAGGTACTTGTCGGCAATCTTAGGATCAGAATAGTCTGGCTGGTCAGAATACAAAGAGCCTAATTGGTCATACATGTGAACCTGAACGTTAAGTCCCTGCTTTTTTAATTGATCGGCGGCATCTTCCCAGTATTCATGATTGCCGCCAGGACCACCATGCAGTGCAAGCAGATGAATGTCACCTTCGCCTTGTGTGTTGGTCCATAAATGATAACCGTTATCAAGGGTTAAAATCGTTGTACCTTGTTTCAAAATCGTCAACTCCCATTCTCTCAAATATAAACGCTAAATAAATGGTATCAACCACCATC
Source organism: Limosilactobacillus sp. WILCCON 0051 (assembly GCF_039955095.1). Lineage (NCBI taxonomy): Bacteria > Bacillati > Bacillota > Bacilli > Lactobacillales > Lactobacillaceae > Limosilactobacillus > Limosilactobacillus allomucosae. Next base: position 2,202,355 of record NZ_CP154878.1, on the reverse strand, counting down.
GGCTAAAGTCGATGGCTTGTGGGCAAACACCCCAGTATTGAGTATCCGAACCACAATTTGCATAGATACGGACGATTTACTCAAACAGCCACAGTTGCTTGAGCAGTGATCATCTAATTACCAATGCCTTTTACATTCCCAGGTTGCCATAGGAATGAGCCTAGCTTTTTGACTAGGCTTTTTGTTGTTTCTGGAGTCCTTTTTCTAAAATATTCAGTGCTGCATTGTAATCGCGGATATGATGAACATGGCACTTTGGACATATCCATTCACGATCTGCCAGGGTCAGCTTTTCGGTTCCGTCACTCCCCATTACAAAACCACAGTCATGACAGGTTTGGGTCGTGTTTTTAGGGCTGACCGTGATAAATCGACGGTCATAAAGGTCGGCTTTGTATGACAACATCCCCAAGAAAGACCGCCAGCCAACATCACTGATGCTCATTGCCAAGGCATGATTTTTTAGCAGATTCTTACTCCTCAATTCTTCGGCTACAACGAGATCTTGGTTCTTGATCAGTGCTGTAGACGTGCGTTGGAGAAAATCATGGCGGCGGTCAAATACTCGTGCATGTATCTTAGCGACTAACAAACGCTGCTTCTGGTAGTTTTTGCTTTCTCGCAAAGAACGCTGCTCTTTTTTAGCCCGGCGCTGGCGGCGTGAAAGAGTGCGCTGTGCTTTAGCTAATTTTCCCTTGATTGTTCGATAGTAGCGTGGGTTAGCGATGGTTCGACCATCACTGGCAGTCAGAAAGTTTTCTGTGTTTAGGTCAATGCCAATTTGCCGATTAGTGCGGCTAAGCTTAGGAACAAACGGTGTATCGGAACCTAATTGCAGCGACAAAAAGAATCGATCGGCAGCATCTTTGGAAATGGTCACCGTACCAATGCGTGTTTCGCCTTGACGATCCAATAGTCGCTGCTGAGCGCCTTTGATCCGCAAACGTCCTAGTTTAGGCACCACAATATGTTTGCGGTCTTCAAAGCAGACGGTACCGTTGTCTAGCCGGGCCGTCTTTTGTTTTGGATATTGACAGTTGGTCTGGTATCGCCAGGCATAGCTTTTACGATGAAATTTTGGCACACCGGCTTCATGAACCTTGCGAAAAGCGTTCCAAGCCTTGTGATAGTTTTGAATTGCATTAGCCTTAGCAAGACTGTCAATACGCTTATCTTCTAAAAACTGGAAATGATTTGACATCTGCTTAGCGTTTTGACGAAGCTTTAGCTGTTGGATCCGATCTTGAACCGTATCAATCGACAGTTTTACTCGTTTTAATTGCCAGAGCTCTTTACCGATCGCAACCATCTCATTATAGACGAAACGACTGGCATCGCTGTTAACCTTGATTATTTGTTTCTGGTAATCACTCGGATAGATGCGAACCCTCAATCCATAATGGTATTCCAATTGTGCCATTGACTTCATTTTATTTCACCTCCTTTATTGGTATAATTATATTATATCATCAGCCAATGACTATAACAATTGAGGTGTTCTTAATGGCAAAAGAAAAGATTCAAGACGCTATTTATACTCGCCGTTATATCTATAATTTCCATTACCATTTAATCTGGGTAACTAAGTATCGCCACCAGACTTTTTCAACTAAGGAACTGGTAGACGAAATGAAAGACATATTGCGAATGGTTGCAAAAGATAACGAAATTGTAATCGAAAAGATGGAAGTAATGCCAGATCATGTTCATGTACTGATCAGTTTTCCACCTAGCAAGGCTCCAACCAGCGCTATCAAAGCACTAAAGGGACGTAGTGCATTCATCTTTCTCAAACGACATCCAGAAATTCGACAATCACAATATTGGGGTGGTCATTTATGGTCTCCTAGCTACTATATGAGTACGCTTGGTAATATGAGTAAAGATGTAGTAGAAAACTATATCAACAATCAAAAATATAATGCACTCCAAAAGAAAAAGTGTCCAAATGGACGTTGAGTGAGCCTATCCATCCCATGACTAAAGTCACGGGATGGATAGGCATAATTAAAGACTATTTTACGTTTTTTATTAGATAACGTAAACCAAAAACACTGCCGCTTTGGCAAATCTGACAGAAAAACCATCATAATTTTTCAAAATCAGGTAAAAATAGGGCTGAATTTTCGGTCATGATCTGATAATTGATCTTTTCATTACCGCGCAGAGTCATTTCATAGTCGGTACCACAGATTACCAGCCGCAATTGATGGCCCCTTAACAGTCGATGGAAAACGGGCTGCAGCGGTAAGGTAAGGTCCACGAACTCATTTGGATAGAGCGGTTCAGTGATGGCTGGATCATGGGGGTTCTGCAGATTGATATGACCATAGGAGATCACTTTGTAAGGCGTGGGCTCTTTTTGCAGCTTGAACTCGCGCAGATCATCATATTTCCAATGATAGCCCAGCGAAAGACCATTACGACTCAATAAAACGGGATCCTCGGTTAGGCGCTTGGCCGATCCCTGGTCGATCAGAAATACAGAAAGCAGACCATGATCATGATCACTAGCAGCTCGCAGTTTTACGGTTGGCGTGCCGCGCAGCAGATAGTCGTCAGTCAGCGGTGCGGTCTGATAGCTGAGACTAAAGCGATTCTGCTCGCCTAACAGGGCCTTTTTCCAATGAGCGGGATGAGCACACCAATCCTGGTAGATCTCAGTCTGCCACTGATAGTCGGTAAAATCGTGAGTTGGCGTTACCAATGGCTCTTTTTCACTCAGTTTTTGGTGAGCGTTAAGGTAGAATTTGGCACTATGATCCTCATGCCAGTTTTGATAGGCAGTCCAGGTTTCAGGCATGGCATTGTCTTGAACCAGTACGGCCGGCAGCAGGTCATCGGCATGATTGTTGATTTCCCAAAGCTGATTGGAAAGCCACAGATTCACCATGTCAGTAAAGTCCAGCGAGCGAAAGGCGTTGATATAGATATGCTTGCCTTGATGCAGGATCAGCTTGCTGTGGGCTGCATTTTTTTGCAGACCGTCATAAAGAGCCTTGACGTTGCTTGGCTTAACGTTGTCATCGTTGAGCCCATGGACCATCATGACGCTGGCTTTGATTTGATCGATCTGTCGGCGATAATTGCGTCGTTCCCAGAAATCGTTGTAGTTGCCGGTTTGACGATCCATTGCCAGATTCATCTGGGCTAGGTAGCGGTTATTGATCTTTTCGATTCGCCGATAGTCGCCAGGCCGCTCGGTACGACTAAAGCATTCAGCAGCCAGCGTATCGGCATCCTCACCTTGAAAACCACCTGCTGCTCTGATTAAGCCATTTTCACGATAATAGTCATACCAGCTGGAAATGGCGGCTTCACTGATGATGGCTTTAAGTCCCTTTACGCCAGTCGTGGCAACGGCCGTCGAAAGTGTCCCCAGATAAGAGCGTCCCGTCATTGCCACGTTGCCATTGCACCAATCGGCTTTGACAGCCAGGCCACTGGTACGATCGGAAAAAGCCGTTCGGTCGCCGTGCAGCCATTCAACCACGGCCTGCATTGATTCAACCTGTTCTGGCGAGCCGCATGTCTGCAGACCATCAGAATCTCTGGTCCCAATGCCGGCACAGTAGACGGAGGCAAAGCCGCGGGGAGCCAGATAGTCGTTTAGCGTATAGGCCGGCGTTTGACTAAAGGTTTCAGTGGCTTTTGATGATCCTTTAATCGACTGATGACGCGGATGGTTATTAAAAGCTGGTTCAGCAGGGGATGCTTGGCCTGGTTCCTTATGACTCAATGTTTGGTTGACATTATGCGTTAGTTTTACGCCCCATTCATCATTGGTTCCCTGGTTGTAAGGGCTGGCGGTAAAGACGGCAGGGACTTTTAAGCCTTGATTGGATTCGGCGGGCCGCATGATCTCGACTTTTACCAAATCGGCGCGATTGTCAAAATCGGTATCGACGTCGGTTTCAACATAAACGACCTCATAGATGAAATCGTGCGGATCAAAAACGGCGAGCGACTTGCCATTAAAAAAGATTGGCTTTTGATCAGCAGGCAGTTCGTGAGCCCATTTCAGCAAGCCTTGAGCCGTTAATGCGTCCAGCAGGGTTTGACCATTTTTGGTATGAGTGTTCAAAAGGTCATAGAACGCCGCAATCACGTCTGCGGTCGTCCATTGTTCAAAATGATGGTGCAAAAGCTGCATCCGATCCATCGCCGCCAATGGATCAGTAATTGAAAAGTCAATTGCCGGTTCAAATTCTAGCAGCTGCAGGCCGACAAGATAGAAAACCTGGTCATTAAGCGGCTGATTGCTTGCCAGCCAGTCAGCCAGGCTCAGCTCAGGCGTTGCCAAAATATCTTGGCGCCAACGCTTCAATGCTGGTTCAGAAGTGCAGCTGCAGTTGATTCTGTCCAGCAGTGTCTGCCACATTTGATTGGGCGTAAGCATGCTGTTCTCGCTTGCTTTTAGAAGATGAATGGTCTGGAGCTCATGGCATTGCTGTTCAAAAGGCAGACTCATCATGGCAAATTGATTATTTTTCATTGGCAGAACCTCCGCATTTGCTTATAAACTTTTGAATTCAACCAAATTATATCTTATTTCATTGGGAGAAGTTGGCAGAATTATGTGCAAATGTTCATTAATAATATCTGTGAACGTCTCATTTGTTGTTTTGCAAGTTGAAAAATCAAGAAAATGCATGGCATCTACAAAGGTAATTGCTTGTGACTTTATATACAAATTAATCAGTCAAGCGCTTTCTTTGGTGATAAGATGAACTTGTTACATATTTGGTTTGTATATTGGAGGTAATGATATGACTGAAGAAAAGCGCGTTGCTGTCGTTACTGGTGGGGATCGTGGGATTGGCCGCGGTATTACGGACCAACTGCTTAAAGACGGCTACTATGTCGTAATTGCCAACCGCAATGAAGAAGCCGGCAAGAAAGCTGTTGAAGAATTGAACGCTCAAGGATACGAAGGCAAGGTCGTATCCGTAGCCGGCGATGCATCTAAAAAGGAAAGCCACGAACGCTTTGTTAAGGCTGCCGTTGACAACTTCGGCCGCTTGGACACGTACGTAAACAATGCAGGGATTGCCCAGATCAAGCTGCTCAAGGATGAAACCGAAGCTGACATGGATGAGATCTTCCACGTCAATGTTTACTCAGTACTGTTCGGGATGCAGGCCGCTGCTGCTCAATTCCGCAAGCAGGACGATGGCGACAAGATCCGCAAGATTATCAATGCCTCCAGTATCGCTGGTCACATTGCCTTTGACATGCTGGGTGCCTACTCTGCATCCAAGTTTGCCATTCGTGGCTTGACACAGGCGGCTGCCAAGGAACTGGGTCGTGAGTACATTACGGTCAACGCCTACTGCCCAGGCATCGTTGGCACTGACATGTGGGACTACATCGATGAAAAGATGGTTGAAGCATGGGGCGGCAACAAGGGCGACTACCTTAAGAAGTACTCTGGCTCTATCACGCTGGGCCGAGTAGAAACGCCTGCTGACGTGGCCAACTATGTATCCTGGCTGGCATCAACCAAGTCCGACTACATGACTGGTCAAGCCGTTCAAATCGATGGTGGGATTCAATTCATCTAATCCCTGTTATTTCAAACTAGAATGTCTAGAGCAAAAGTCGCGATTCTCACTGGGTCACGGCTTTTTGCGTACTCAAAAAGCGCGCCATGTAAGCTGACGCGCTGACTGAAGACTATTGATTCTGATTCAAGTAGTCGGATTCGCTTCTCAACTGGCTGACATAGCTGTTGACCTCATTTTTTTGACTCTGGGTGACATAGTAGTCTTTTTCCAGATTTGAGAGGGAAACGGTCTTGGTTTCAAAATGGCCGTCCGCTACGCTTTTTGAATCACTGACTTCCCACATCTTGTAGGTAACGGTATCTCCATCAACCTTGTAGTAAAGAAAACTGGTTGGGTCACCGTTCGCGGTAAGATAACTATAGTCGGCAACCGCGTCACTGATTGGATTCTCGCCGGCTGGACTGTAGCAGAAGAAATCATTGCCAATATATTCTTTAAACCAGTCAGGCTCAACCAAGAGTGCCAGCATGACACCGGTCGTTTTATCATCTACTTTGGCTGTTTTGGCAGTACTGGAAGTCGTGGCGGAACTGTCTGAGCTGCTACTCGCTTTTTGGATCTGGATGTCAGACTGACTGGACTTTTTGGATGATGACTTGGCAGTGCTGCTTTGGGCTGCCGTACTGCTTGATTCTTTACTGGATGACGATTGACTGCCGCACGCGGTCAGCAGGAAGCATGACATTAAGACGGCTGTTATGGTGATTGACTTTTTCATTTTGCTCTCCCTAAAATAAAATTTATACCGAAAAATTATTCATTTATGATCAGCTTTTATAGGATAACTCATCCCAGATGAAAAGTTATAAAAATCATGAAAATTTTTAATTTAATTTCTAAACGCAATCGCTCATTAAAAAGCACACGCCAGCGTTCCTTGATATAAGCTGAAAGCTTACTGACTCATGGCCGATAAAGCATTGAAACCTGAAAGATAAATACTAAAATAATTGGTCAGCGGATGATTTGCCAAACCAATATGTTCCACGTGAAACCTAATCGAATTAATTTGCTCTGAAAGGCGACAGATAAGTAGCTTTCGGCGTATAATTGAATTTGCTGTAATCGTGAAAAATTCGCGGAATTAAAAAACGAAAAGGAGAACATCGTGACCAATCAAGTAATTGAATTTCGGCATGTCAGTAAGCAGTATGATGATAATCTCGTGCTGCGCGACATCAACTTTACGATTGAAGCCGGCAAGTTCTACACGCTGTTAGGCCCTTCTGGATCGGGGAAAACCACGATCCTGCGAATTATTGCTGGTTTCGACGATGCTACCAGTGGCGACGTTATTTTTGATGGCCAGCGAATCAATGACATTCCAGCCAATCAACGACAAGTAAACACGGTCTTCCAAGACTATGCGCTCTTTCCGCATATGAATGTTGCTGAAAACGTAGCGTTTGGATTAAAAATCAAACGGATCCCCAAAGAAGAGATTGCCAAGCGGGTGCAGGATGCTTTGCATATGGTGCAGCTGGATGGCTATGGCGAGCGTGAGATTACAGAAATGTCTGGTGGTCAGCGGCAGCGGGTTGCAATTGCTCGCGCGATCGTCAATCGTCCTAAAGTGCTGCTTTTGGATGAGGCGCTCTCTGCCCTTGACCATAAGCTGCGTGTGGAGATGCAGGCTGAACTGCGGGCTTTGCAGCGTCGCTTGGGAATTACTTTTATCTTTGTCACGCATGATCAAGGCGAGGCATTGGCAATGAGCGACCAGATCTTCATTATCAATGATGGGATGATTCAGCAGAGCGGCACGCCGGTTGATATCTACGATGAGCCGTTGAATCATTTTGTGGCTGATTTTATTGGCGAGAGCAACATTGTCCCTGGGATTATGAAAAAAGACTTTCTGGTCAATATCAATGGTCATGATTTCGAATGCGTTGATGCCGGCATGAAGCCAAATGAAAAGGTCGAAGCCGTCTTGCGCCCCGAGGATCTGGATATTACGACCGTTGATCAGGGAAAACTGGTTGCAACGGTTGATACGCAGCTGTTCCGGGGTGTCGACTATCAAATCATGGTTCATGACGAGGAAGGACACGAATGGAAGATCAATTCGATTCATAAAACGAAAGTGGGTGAAAAAGTCGGCATCACGTTTGATCCCGAAGACATCCACATCATGCGCTATCATGAAACTGAAGCGGCCTTTGATGCACGGTTGGACAGTTACGAAGGTGATGATGAGGAGGATGAGCGTTGAAACAGCAAAAAATCTGGTTTGTCGTTCCCTATGCATTGTGGATCGTACTGTTTGTCGTGGCGCCGTTGGTCTTGATTCTTTATCAATCCTTTTTTAACATCAACGGCCAGTTCACGTTTGGCAACTATCAGAGCTACCTGACTTCCAATGTTTATTTAAGAATGACGTTCAATTCAGTCTGGTATGCGTTTTTGATCACGCTGATCACGCTTTTAATCAGCTATCCGGCAGCGTATGTGATCAACCGGTTGCCGAATCGTCAGTTTTGGCTGCTGCTGGTCATTTTGCCAACCTGGATCAACCTGCTTTTGAAAACTTATGCTTTTATCGGGCTGTTTAGTCAAAATGGTTCGATCAATCAGTTTTTGCGGTTTGTCGGTCTTGGCAGCCACCAGATTCTGTTTACTGATGCCAGCTTTATTTTTGTCGCGGCCTACATTGAGATTCCATTTATGATTCTGCCAATCTTTAACTCGCTGGCCGAGATCGATTCTTCGTTGATCAATGCCAGTCGTGACTTGGGCGCCAGCTCTTGGCAGACGTTTATGCACGTTGAGCTGCCATTGACGATGCCTGGGGTTAAGGCTGGGGTGCAGGCGGTCTTTATTCCATCGCTTTCCTTGTTCATGATTACGCGTCTGATTGGCGGCAACCGCGTAATTACTCTAGGGACGGCAATTGAGGAGCATTTCTTGACGACGCAGAACTGGGGCATGGGTTCAACGATCGGTGTGGTATTGATCATTGCCATGTTCATCGTAATGTTTGCAACTGGTGATCGGCAAAAGAAAAAGGGAGGTCGTGCTAAATGAAGCATAAAATCAACTGGGGCGCGATCTATTTAGTAATCGTTTTTATTGTTTTATATTTGCCGATTCTTTATCTGGTTGGTTTTTCATTCAGTTCTGGCAAAACAATGGAAAAATATCAGGGCTTTTCATGGACGCACTATCAGACGCTGTTTCAAGATACGCGAATGATTACCATTGTGATCAATACGCTGATCGTTGCCTTGCTGTCAGCGCTTTTGGCAACGATTATCGGAACGATGGGGGCGCTGGCCATTAAGCGAACCAAGAATGCCATGCGGAACACGCTGCTTTCGTTTAATAATGTTTTGATGGTTTCACCAGACGTTATTATCGGGGCCAGTTTCTTGATATTGTTTACGGTGATTGGCATGAAGCTTGGTTTTTGGTCCGTTTTGCTCAGCCACATTGCCTTTTCGATTCCGATTGTGGTTTTGATGGTTCTGCCCAAAATCGATGAACTTTCGCCCACTCTGCTGGATGCGGCCGCGGATCTCGGTGCCAGTCCATGGCAGTCATTGACACGAGTAATGCTGCCGGCGATTGCTCCTGGGATCATGTCGGGATACTTTATGGCCTTTACCTACTCACTGGATGATTTTGCGGTAACTTTTTTCGTAACTGGCAATGGTTTTTCGACGCTGTCAGTTGAAATCTATTCAAGAGCGCGACAAGGCATTGACTTAGAGATCAACGCGCTTTCGACTTTGATGTTCTTGGTATCATTGGCGCTGGTAATCGGCTACTACTTTATCAGCAAGCATGGCGGCAGCCGCAAAAACCAAATCGTAACGGTTAAAGAAGGTGATGTCCAATGAAAAAACTGCTTAGCTTTGCCATTGGCATCCTGCTGCTGTGCGGTGCGCTGTTTGGGTGCAATAAGCTGCTGAACCCAAAAGCAAACGATGGCGGCAACAAAACCTTGACGATCTATAACTGGGGCGACTATATTGATCCACAGCTGATTACCAAGTTTGAGCATGAGACTGGCTATCATGTCGATTATGAGACTTTTGACAGCAATGAGGCGATGCTGACCAAGATTCGCCAGGGCGGTACGCATTATGATATTGCCGTTCCAAGTGAATATACCATTCAACGGATGAAAAAAGAGCATCTGTTAGAGCCAATCGATCATCGCAAGCTGCCGAATCTTAAATATATCGATCCGCAGTTTTTAAACCTTTCATTCGACCGTCATAATCGCTACTCAATTCCATATTTCTGGGGGACGCTGGGGATTGTCTATAATGATCAAAAGGTGAGCCGTAAAGATGTCTTGCATTGGCGTCAGCTTTGGTCACCCAAGCTCAAAAACAATATCATGATGATTGACAGTGCCCGTGATGCGATGGCAGTGGCACTGATTACTCAGCATCATTCCGTCAACACGACCAACGCCAAGGAATTGCGGGAAGCCGCTGATAAGCTTGATCAGCTGACGCCCAACATCAAGGCCGTGATTGCCGATGAAATGAAGATGTACATGGAACAAAACGAAGCGGCGGTTGGCATTACCTATTCTGGAGAAGCCAGTGAGATGATTGATGCCAATTCACATCTGCATTACATTGTGCCCAGTGAAGGCAGCAACATCTGGTTTGACAACATGGTGATTCCCAAAACGGCTAAAAACAAAAAAGCAGCCTATGCATTCTTGAATTTCATGCTGGATCCCAAGAATGCCGCGCAAAACGCTGAATATATCGGCTATGCAACGCCGAATAAGGCTGCCAAAAAGTATCTGCCAAAGAGCGTTACCAGCAACCAGGCTTTCTATCCGCCAAAACAAACAATGAAGCATCTACAGGTTTATCATGACTTGCCATTGAAAGACATTGGCACCTATAATGACTTGTTCTTGGAATTTAAGATGTTTAAAAAGTAACTAAAAAGCTGACCGAAAAATTTCGATCAGCTTTTTTGATTGATGTTTATTCTTCAGTGGCCAGCTTGCTGTGGCGATAGCCGTAGCCAAAGTAAAGTGCCAGACCAATCAAGAACCAGATGCCGGCTCCAATCCAAGTATCAAGGGAAAGGAATGACATCATGAACAGGCAGGCACAGCCGGAAATGATTGGCAAGACAGGGAACCAAGGAACGCGGAAGCCGCCTTGATTACCGATGTCCTTGCGCTTACGCAATGGAATGATCCCAAATGAAACCAGCGTAAATGCCAGCAATGTACCGATGTTAACCAGATCAGTCAGCCGATCCAGGGAAACCAGCCCACCCATGACGGCAATAATCGCTGCGACGATCCAAAGCGAGATCTTCGGCGTGCTGGTCTTGGCATCCAGCTTGTTCAAAAATGATGGCAAGAGACCGTCACGACTGATAGAGTAGATCAAACGGGATGAAGAGTAGATCATGGTAAACATCATGGTTGCCATCCCAATCAGCGCCCCGATTGAAAGCAGGGCAGCCAGCCAGTCTTGATGAACGGCCTGCAGTGCAAAGGCAACCGGATTGGCAACGTCCAGCTTGGTATACTTAACCATACCCGTCAAGACGATTGAAACGCCCATGTAAAGCACGGCAGCGACCAAAAGCGTACCGATGATTCCAATTGGCATGTTCTTTTGCGGATTCTTGACTTCGGCAGCTGAACTTGAGATACAGTCAAATCCCAAAAAGGCAAAGAAGACGGTTGTTGCTCCCTTGAAGACCCCATGCATACCATATGGAAGGAATGGCTGGTAGTTGGCTTTCTTGATGAAGAAGGCCCCAACAACGATGAAGGCAACGATGATTGCAATCTTGATCGCAATGGCAATGTTGTTGACCCGAACTGATGATGTCATCCCAAATGAAAGCATCCAGGTAATCAATAAAACGATGATGACTGCCACAATGTTGACGTAGGTGCCATGTGCAGGATCAAAAGGACCGGACAGTGCTTTGGGGATGTTGATTCCACAACTGGCCAGCAGAGAATTGAAGTAGGCTGCCCAGCCAGTTGAAACCGAAGCAACCGCCAGCATGTATTCCAGCACCAGTGCCCAGCCCATGATCCAACCGATAAATTCGCCGTAAACCACGTTACCGTAAGAATAGGCGCTACCGGCAACCGGCATGGCAGAAGAAAATTCAGCGTAGCACATCCCCGCTAAAGCACAGACAACCGCTGCCGCCAGAAACGACAGTGAGACGCCAGGCCCTGCATCATTGGCTGCTACGGTCCCAGGTAAAATAAAGATCCCCGTCCCAATGACCGCACCGATCCCCATGGCCATCAAATCGCCAGCCGACAGCGACTTGACGAATTTGTTATCGGCTTTGAGGTAGCGTGAGAGGCTTTCTTTACGAAAAAGATTTAAACTCATCCGACCTTAACCACCTTTGTTATAATATCCAATAGCTTAATAAATTTAAGTGATAGCTTATCATAGGCAAAGATAATGAGCAATAATTGCGAAATATTCATTGGATTTACCGAACAAAATAAGCCATAATGACAGTAATAATCATAATGTCATAATCATTAAAAGTCAATTAGAAAAACATTAAGGAGGAGCTTGAAAATGGCGATTGAAAAGACTGCAGGTGCCGTAGTTTATCGAAATAACAATCAAGAAATTGAATACCTGCTGCTGCAAAGCACAAACGAAGGTAACTTTTGGGGCTTTCCCAAAGGTCACGTTGAGGGCGATGAATCCCTTTTAGAAACGGCGCAGCGTGAAATTAAAGAAGAAACCAGTCTGGTCCTGCCAATTGATACCAGCTTTTCTGTCTATACTGAATATGATCTGCCCAATGGCAACCGGAAGCAGATGACGCTTTACACGGCTGAACTGCCTAAGGATGAGGATCTGCATCTGCAGGCTGAAGAAATCAAGAATGCTGGCTGGTTCAACTATCAAGATGCTCGCCAACGCTTAACCTATGACAACCTGAAAGAATTGCTGGATCAGGTTAATGCTCATTTAACGCAGGCATGATGGATCAGCAGCATAAGGTTTTTGTAATTACTGGCGCGGCGGGAACCGGTAAAACGACGGTGGCCGACTATCTAAGGAAAAAATACGACATGGCCAAGGTAATTACGCATACGACACGCTTGCCGCGGGCCAATGAAAAAGATGGCGTCGACTATTATTTTGAAACGCGCTCCTCAATGCAAAAGCGGCATTTGTTAGAACAGGTTGAATATGATCATCATCTGTATGGCTCTTCAATTGAGGGTCTGAAAAACGGCTGGCGGCATCATCAATTTGACGTGATCGTTTTGGATACCAAAGGAGCGCTGACGTACCGAGCTAAGCTGGGCGATCAAGCCGTCGTAATTTTTTTGACGGTCAGTCATCCGCAGCAGCTTTTTGAGCGTCTGCATATTAGAGGCGATCATCCAGCCGCAATTGAGTCGCGGATCAACAGCTGCGAATATCAGCGTGATCTGTCGCTGCCACAAGAATTAAAAGGTCAGGCAATTGAGCTTGTTAACGATGACTGGTCAATGACAAAGCAAAAACTGGATCAGTTGCTTAGCCGATACATTTGAGAATAAATGTGCTAAAATCATAATTTCAAAAAGGACGGATGAAAAAATGACGGATCCTAAAGCACAAGCCATGGCAGTCTTGCAGAAAAATCATCTGCGCGTCACTAAGCAGCGAAAAACGCTGATTGATTGGTTGGTTGCCAATCCGGATCGCTATGTCAGTGTTACTGAGGTTGACAGGCATATGCGCCAGGCATTTCCTGGGGCCAGCCATAACACGGTCTATCGCAATCTGGAAGAGTTTCAAGAGATCGGCCTGGTTGAATTGAGTTCGCAGTCTGGCGGCATGGTGGTTAAGTATCGCTGTGACGAATCGCATCACCACCATTTTATCTGCCAGCGCTGCGGTCGGGTGCAGGAGATTCAGCTGCCAACGATTGACTGGGACTTTTTGACTCAGCAGCTGCCCGGCGCCGAGATTACGGGACATAACTTTGAGCTGTATGGATTATGTGCTCAGTGTCGTCAGCGGTCTTCGCATTAAATTCATCAATTCTTATTTTTTTCGCAAACTCTCACTAGCAATTTTTGCGCTAAGATAGAGAGCAGACGACAAAAGGAGAGAGAAAAGTAATGAAAACACCACCGTTTGTGACGCCATTTGCGCTGGTTTCATTGGTTTTAGCGTTAGGTGCTACCAACGTGGTGGTCAACAAAACCACCAATACCAGTGAAGGGGCTAAAATCGTCAGCACCTCATCGACTAGTCAGAGCACCAGTCAAAAAGATGACCAAGACAGCAGTCATAGCAGTGATCGCAAAAAGCCAAGCAGTGAAAGCGATTCGGATGTGCAAAACAGTCATCAGACCAGCAGTGTTGATGAGGAGTCAACGACTAAGACCTCATCAGCTAAAACGACCGACAATAATACGGATAATGGTACGACTGCTGGTACCGGCACTACCAGCTCGTCGACCAATACCACCAGTCAGACTACCGGCACGACGACTAATAACTCGACTGGTACCAACTCGACGACTGGCACGACGACTACCACGACTGACACCAATCAATAAGGGGGATTCGCGACAGTGCTTAGTTTTCTAGACATGATCAATCATTGGCTGGGATATTTTAATATCAATGCCAAGCTGAAAAATCGAATCTACATTATCATTGCCTTTTTGGGTGATCTGTACCTGATCTACGTTACCACGCGCCTTTTGATCAACCATGCATGGGTGCGGGGGCTGCTATACTGCCTCGCCGTGATTCTGATCACCTATTGTCTGTATATCAACGCGGTCTACTACTATCTGGACCGCAACTCACGGTTTGACTTTTTGTCGCCTTGGCTTTCAAAGATTACTGGGGTCGTTCCCACTGCTGATGATGCCAAGCCAAAGCGCAATGCTCGCGTCATCAACAATGCGCCAAATGGCTACTTTACTCATCAAGATATCATTCCAGCTCAAGTGGAGGTCGATGAGCACGAGCAGCATAATCTGCAGCGCATCGTTCAAGAATTGTTGGATGACGGGATCTTTACCGCGGATTATGATGGTTTAAGCGACAGTCAGATCGTAGCTGAAACTGCAACGGGCGAGCCGGTCTATGCGCTTGACTCGCAACAGACGCCGCCTTATTTTGAGCTTTACCATGACAAGCATCTGCGACGAATTGAGATATACATGGGCTTGAATCAAATGGAAAAACTGGCAGTCGGTCACATTGCCAAGGTCGGCTTGACGGACATTCATACTGCCCACGAGCAATACGAGCTCTATTTAGCCAATCTGTTTGTGACGGGTGGACCGCATAAGATTGCCGGTCGCAATGGCTCAACGATCTTAATGGATGGTCAGTATGGCTTGGTTGCCAACGTTGCCTATCGCGATCGAGAAAAACGCTAAAAGCAAAAGCTGTTGATTAGTTCATGCTAACCAACAGCTTTTTGATGTATTGATGATTTTGATCGGACGAGCAGTGGGCTATTCGTTGATCCAGTCCAAGATCTTAAACATTGTCGCGGCATTTTCTTTAGGCACGGGATGAGCAATGATTTCAGCCGGGGTCTGATTAAGAATTGATCCTGCCGCATAGTCGCCATCATTGACTACGATCTCGCGGACGTTATCGGCCAGCGGCTCAAAGTGAAACTGCAGACCAACGACGCGATGACCATAGACAAAGCCCTGTTCTTTTAAGCTGTCTGACGAATAAAGCAGCTGAGCGCCATTGGGAATGGTAAACATCTGCTGATGCCAGTGCAGAACGGTTGATGTCTTGGGCAGATCAGGAATCACATCGCTCTTTAAGAAGACGGGAGCCCAGCCGACTTCTTTAACGGGCGCGTCTTTAACCGTGGCACCCAAAGTCATCGCCAGCTGCTGTCCGCCAAAGCAGGCCCCAAACATTGGCTTGTCCTGGGTCAGCAGTTCTTTGATCAATTGCCGCTCCTTTGCAATCCAGGGCAGATCATCGTTAGGACTCATCGGACCGCCTAAGATGACCAGCATGTCGGTTTCATCAGCCATGGGCAGCTTATTGAACTGGGCAGGGTGATAAACGTAGATCTCGTGGCCGCGCTGGTGTGCCCATTCACTGATTACGCCAGGACCTTCGTTGGGGGTGTGCTGTAAAACGTTGATTCTCATTAATCGATAACTCCTTGTTTTAGACCCTATTCTATAGCAAAACCGACAGCCTGTCTTGCTGGCTGCCGGTTTTTAATATCAGTTTTGATTAGAATTCAATTGCGTAAACGATGCGGTGGTGAGCTGGCTTGCCAGGACGCAGGGTAATATCGCCGAATTCAGGATGGTGAGGCGTGTCAGAAAGCGTTTGGGCTTCCATTGCCAGTGCACACCATGAGGCACTTGGCCGGTTGAATTGGAGCGACTTGTCCATTCCATTGGCAGTGTACATTACCAGGCCGTTGCGATCTGAGTACAGCTTCATCTTACGGCCGCTGGCAGGGTCAGACAGCGTGGCAACTGGTTCGTGGTTGACGTTCGTGCTTGGCTCAACCTGCCAGATGTCATCAAAGCCGCCTTCTTTAGTGCTCTTCATTTCGTTAAGTGCATCGCCCAAACGACGAGGAGTCTGGAAATCAAATGGCGTGCCGGCATTTACGAGCTTTTTGCCAGTTGGGATCTTTTCATCATCAACGTCTAAGTGGAACTTGGAGTTAACCTGTAGTACCTGATCTTCAACGGTTGCTACGTCAGAATCACCAAGGTTGAAGTAGGTGTGAACGGTTGGGTTGAACAATGTGTTGGCATCCGTTTCGCCATCCAGATCGATTACGACGCGGTTGTCATTGCTCAGTGAATAGGTAACCGTAAACTTCTCGTTGCCTGGGAAAGAGTCGATTTCAGGCGTCATGGTCTTGGTTAAGACGACTTTAACGGTGTTTGGCGTCGTAACGGTTTCGGCTTCAAAGAACTGGTTGCCCAAACCATTTGGGCCGCCATGAAGCGTATTGCCGTTTTCATTAGTGTCGACGTGATATTCCTGACCGTCAATCGCAAACTCGCCCTTGGCCAGGCGACCGGCAACGCGACCAATTACTCGGTTGTTGCACATGCCGTTGTCAGTAAAGTGCTCAATGTCGGCTGCGCTCAAAACCAGGTTGACGCGCTTGCCGTCCTTGCCTGGAACGGAGATTTCCTGTAGCAGACCGGCATAGTTTAAAACGCTGACCTGCATGTCTTGATCATTGATAAGCGTGTATTTTTTGACTTCTTGTCCTTCAAAAGTACCGAAACTGCTTTCTTTAATTTCCATAATTAAATCCACCTCTTCAAAAAGCAAACGTTTTCATAAAAAGATTGTACCATATTCCACTAGTTTGTGATTAAAAATACCAAAAATAAGACAAACTAAGAAAACATATTAATTGAACTGTCTTTTAAAAGAACTATAATACTAAGAAAGATGTTTTGTGTCATAAAGCAACGTTTTATAATCTAAGTATAATCTCAAAATAGAAAGGCCGATTTTAATGAAAATGAATCGAACAGTTCGAGATTTCCAAAATGCTCTGGAAAGCTTATTAAAGACCCACCAGTTTGGACATTTGACAATCGATCAAATCTGTAATGAGGCACTGTTGCACCGCAGCAGCTTTTATCGTTATTTTCATGATAAGTATGATCTGCTGGAACAGACGATCAGTACCCGCTTGAATATCTTGATTGATCAGTCAGATCGCAACGAGGATGAATTTGTTGAGATCTTGATTAAGTATGTCAGCGACAATCGTGACATCTTCCGCAATCTGACCGACAGCAGCTCACAAAGCTCTTTATACGGCGAGATTATGAAGATCGTCAGTGAGATTCTGCTACGGCAGCGTCACGTTACTGAAAATCAAGATACGATCAGTATGGCTTTGCGAAATTCCAAGAATCCAGAAATGCTGGCCTACATTTTGAGCGGTTCGATTCTGGGGGCCTTTTACTGGTGGCGGCAAAACAACTATGAGGTTCCGCAGCAAGATGTTATTGATTTTGTTAAGCAGTCAATTCACAATCTTTCGGATCAATTGGAACGCGATGGTTTAAACTAAATGTCTCAATAAAAAATCTGACATCGATGCAGTGGCTATAATGCCAGTCGATGCCAGATTTTTTTAATTTTTAATGACGTAGCGTTCAAAGCGGGCAAAATCTTGCGGTGACATCTCGACTTTGAGCCGTGTGCCGTTGTTGAGATATTCAGTCTCTAAAATATTGCAGTTTTCATTGATGTAGGAAACCGTTCGTCCATCGGCAAATGGAATCAGCAGCTCCGTCTGAACGTAGTCTTTAAAGAGATGGCGGCGCAAAGCCTGGACTAAGAGCTGAATGGATTCATCATCCTTAGCCGAGATGATGATCCGGTTATCGCCCTCCATTACCGGATATTCAAACTCGGTCTGGTCAGCTTTATTAAAGACGTACAGCATTGGGATGTTTTCAATGCCAATCTGTTTAAGCGTCTTTTCGGTCGTGCGCATCATGGCTTCATAATTAGGGTCGGAATAGTCGATTACCTGGATGAGCAGATCAGCACTGGCAGCTTCCGCCAAGGTTGATTTAAAGGCTTCGATCAGATGAGTAGGCAGTTTGCTGACAAAACCAACCGTATCACTGAGTAAAAAGCGTTTTTGATCGGGCAGCGTTAATTGACGCACGCTGGTATCCAGAGTCGCGAAAAGCATGTTCTTTTCAAAAACCTGCTTTTCTTCCGAAACCCCGAAACGACTGACCAGCTGATTCATAATGGTCGATTTGCCGGCATTGGTATAGCCAACCAAGGCAGCCGTTGGCGTGTCGCTTTTTTCGCGCTTGGCCCGTTTAACGTCCTCAGATTTGGCGATTTCTTTGAGTTCAGCCCGCAAATGACTGATTTTATGGTTGATGGTCCGCCGATTCATTTCCAGCTTGGTTTCACCGGCACCACGGTTGGTAAAGCCGGATCCGCCACCGGTCTGCTGGTCAAGCCGCTGATTGGCAGCCGTCTGCAGGCGCGGCAATTGGTACTGAAGCTGGGCAATCTCGACTTGAATCTTGGCTTCACGGCTTTGCGCGCGCTTGGCAAAGATTTCCAGAATCAAGGCAGTTCGGTCCAAAATACGGACACCGGTTTGATCAGCCAGGTTCTGCAGTTGACTTGGCGTCAGCTCGTCATTGGCGATTACCGTGGCGACTTCTTCTGCTTCGGCCAGGTGACGCAGCTCTTCCACCTTGCCGGAGCCAAAGTAGGTCGCTGGGTTAGGCCGATCCAAGGCTTGGTCCAAACGATCAATGACTTCCATTTGGTTGGCTTCGGCCAGGGCTGCCAATTCTTCCATGGAATATTCATAATCTTCCTGGTCCATGTTAAGGCCAATGATAATTACTGGTTCAGCACTTTGTATATTAGTGTCCATTAACAGAAAGTTCCCCCTTTTAGCAAGGTTTTATTCAGGCAAGCTCAGTTGGTTGTAAAAGACGATCTCGGTTTGATCTGGGGTCAAGGAAAGTTTTGTGATACTGCCATTGACGGGTGCATCGTTGGCCAGGGTCTTGTCTTTGGCATAGCGGCTGACGATTGAGCGAATGGCTGCACCATGAGAAACAACGACTGCGGTACTGCCATCAGGAAGATTGCGCAGCCGGTCCAAACCTTTGTCCATGCGCTGCCAGAATTCGGCATCATTTTCAGCCAGATGGAATGGGTCGGCAGCTTTGGTAATATCGCGCGCCTTTTCAACAGAATACTTGCTGACCAGCTCGTCATAGGAACGGCAAAGACCAATGTTCATGGAAGCCGTAGCCGTGTCCTCGCCTTCAAAAAAGCCGAAAAAGACTTCCCGAAAGGCTGGATCTGGCTCTGGATGAACGATTTCGGTAGGATGACTGGCCGCCAGCAGTTCTGCGGTTTTAACGGTCCGCCGCATATCGCTGCAGAAAAGATAGTCAAAGTCAATCTTGGCTAAAGCCTTACCCACGCGCTTGCCGTCTTCAATACCTTTTTCGGTCAGTGGTGCATCTGACCAGCCTTGATATTTGTGGAACAGGTTCAAGTAGGTCTGACCGTGTCGAACGAAATAAACATTTACTGCCAAGGGAAAAAACCTCCATTATTCTGTACGTTGTTTAGTATTCAGTTTACCATTATTCCACGGTAAATTGTACGAAATTGCGCTAGAGGTTGCGTTCAATAATATGCCGGCGGATTCGTTTGATGAGATTGAAAAAGACGGCTGGCAAAGATCCGCAGATGACCATGCCCAGCAGCAGCGTTGAAAAATGGGCCTGTACGAATGGAATGCTGCCAAGATAGTATCCTGCCAGCGCGCCGGAGACTACCCAGATGGCTACGCCTAAGACATTGCCAAGCATGAAACGGTTAAAGCGGTATTTGGCGATGCCGGAAATCAGCGGGACAAAGGTGCGGATCAGCGGGACGAAACGCCCAAAGATGACCGCCCGCAAACCATATCTGCTGAAAAACAGCTGGGCTTTCTCCATGGTCGGACCAGCCAGCCGCCGCTTGAGCCAGGGCCATTTGATCAAGCGGGTACCAATCAGATAGTTAAGCGTGTCGCCCAGCACGGCCGCGATAAAAAAGCCGGGTATTAAAATGCTCATCTTGACCTCAGCGCCATGCAAAGCGGCAAACGAAGACGTGACAAAAATCAGCGACTGTCCCGGCAGCCAAGGAAAAACAACCAGACCAGTCTCCATAAAGATCAGGCTAAATAATATGACGTAGGTCCAGTTTCCCAGTGAATTAAACAAAGGGAGGACCACTTGAGGAATATGCGTCAAAGCATACAAGAGCTTAGCCATTATTTCCACCTTCAAATCAGCTTTTGAGATCATTCTAGTATTTTATGATCATCTAAACCAGACTGCTGGCGATAAGTTAAGCAAACCTTATGCGGACAAGTCTTAATAACGGAATCGCGGCGCAAAAAATGTTATAATTCTAAGATTAGATTTTCAAGACAGGAAGGATGTTCAAGTTTGACAGAATCAATCCAACAATACGAACAGCATCATTTGGAGCAGGTCGTTAAAGAAGTTCGCAAGGCTGAGGAAAAAGCCAGCGGCACGATTGAAAACGCCAAACGGGATGTGAAGGGCCTAAGCAAGCAGTTCAATGATATCCACATGAATACCACGACTTATTCGGGGATGATGGATACGGCCATGTCGGTTCGCGCCCAGCAGCAGATGCTTGACGAGCGGGAAAACAGCTGGCAGCATGCCGCCGATCGTTTGAGTACGCTGAAGCGCTTGGAAGCCAAACCGTATTTTGCCCGCATCGACTTTTTGGAAAAAGGTGCGCAAAAACCTGAAACCATTTATATTGGCCTGGCTTCGTTCTCTGATCGTCCGGACCACTTTCTGGTATATGACTGGCGGGCGCCGATCTCCTCAATCTATTATGACGGCAAGCTGGGACCGGTCACTTATGAAACCCCTGTCGGCAAGCAGGAGGTCGATGTCAGACTCAAGCGCCAGTTCCAGATTGAGGATGGCACGATCGTCACGCTTTATGATACCGATGAGGCTGTAACCGATCAGATGCTGCTGAGCGCCTTGGGAACACACTCCAGCACCAAGATGAAGAGCATCGTAACGACGATTCAAAAAACGCAAAACGAAATCATTCGGGATGCCAAAGACGAATTGCTGTTTGTTCAAGGAGCGGCTGGTTCTGGCAAGACGGCTGCCGTTTTACAGCGCGTGGCTTGGCTGCTGTATCGCTATCGTGGCAATCTGACGGCCAGCCAGGTAGTTTTGTTCAGCCCCAACCAATTGTTCAACGACTATATTGATCAGGTGCTGCCAGAACTGGGCGAGCACAATATGGTTCAAATGACCTACTTCCAATACGTTAATCGGCGGGTGCCAAGACTGCACGTTCAGACGCTGCAGCAGCGCTTTGAAACCAGTCAGGCGGCAGTTGATCAAAATATCAATCGCTTATTGACGAGCTTAAGCAGCTTTAAAGCAGTTGGTGTCTATGCCAGAGCGCTTGGTCAGCGGGGCCTGCGCTTTCGGAATCTGATGTTTCATGGCAAACCGTTTTTTACCAAGGAACAAATCAAGACGATCTATTATTCATTCAATCGCAACTATAACCTGGGCAATCGTCTGGATGCGACCAAAGATGCGCTGGATCATCAGCTGAGAAGCCGAGTTGGCGGGGCAATGCGTTCAAAATGGGCGGAAGCAGCCGTCCAAAGCCTCAGCAAAGAGCAGATGGACGCGATGATGAACAATCGGCCGCGCGAGTTTGAATCAGAAAAGCAGGAATACAACTTCTATGCCAAGCAGATCGTTTTAAAGGAATTCGCGCCGATTCATCGAGCAATTCGTCATAACATGTGGATCAACATTAATGCGCAGTATCTGCTGTTTTTAAAGGCTCTGCCAAAGATGGTTGATCTGCAGAAGTTTGATTTGACCGAGCAGCAGTGGGCGGCATTTATCGAAAAAACCACGCAGAATCTGAAAGAGCGGCAGATCAGTGCTGCCGGCATCTCAATCTATCTCTATTTGTATGATCTGCTGACGGGGAAGCGCGGCGAACGTGATATTCGCTATGTCTTTGTTGATGAGGTTCAAGACTATGATGCGTTCCAGCTGGCCTATCTCAAGTTTAGTTTCCCTAATGCCCGCTTTACGCTGCTGGGCGACCTTAACCAGGCAATCTTTACGGGCGCTAACAGTCGGCAATTGCTGCGGCAGCTGGGTACGATGTTTGATCCCGAAAAAACGAAAGTAGTACAGCTGACCAAGTCATATCGCTCAACTAAACAGATTACTGATTTTACCAAGCATATTCTCAAAGATGGCGAAAAAATTGAGGCCTTTGATCGTCAAGGCAAGCTGCCAAGCATCTACCAGCTGGCGGACTTAAACGATGCCGTCGCACAGGTCATTGCGGTTCTAAAAGACTATCAAGAACAGCATGATGCAGTTGCCATTATCGGCAAGACCTTGGCTGACAGCGAGCAGATCTATCAGCTGCTGGCTGAGCAGGGCGTTAAGGCAACCTTGATCCGCACTGAAAATCAGCGGCTGGTTGATGGCGTGCTGGTCGTACCTTCATATTTGGCAAAAGGGCTTGAGTTTGACGCGGTGATCGTCTGGGATGCCAACGACCAGAAGTATCATGGCGACAGTGAGCGGCAGCTGCTCTACACGATCTGTTCGCGGGCGATGCATGATTTGACGATCGTCAGCGTGGGGCAGGCCAGTCAATTGTTTGCCGACGTGCCGAGTCAAGAGTATGAGCTGACGGATCGGTTATCATAGAATCTTCAAATTTAATTATGATCAGGCAGGCTTGTAAACACCAATCAGTTAAGTCGGCTGCAGTCAATCAAGCTGAGATGCAAAAAAATTCCAAACATTTGTTAAAAAACGTTGAATAATCGTAACGACTAGGGATCTTTTATTGTATGATACCTAATGTTGATATTTTTTGATGGAGGAAAGATTATGAAAACAGCGTTGCAGAAGGTAAGACGTGGCTTGAACACCAAGCTGGGCTTCTTTCTTCTCACGGTGCTCTTGTTTGCAATTAAGAGTTACTGGGCTTATAAAACCAAGTTCAACTTGGGGATTTCCGACAGTATGCAGCAGTTTTTGCTGGCGTTTAACACTTTGCCTGGGGCTCTGGTCTTTTTAGGCATCGCGCTTTATTTCCGCGGTCGGCTTTCATACTGGCTGATGATCTTAATTAATTTTCTGCTTTCGACCTGGCTGTTTGCCAATATTCTCTATTACCGAGAATTTTCCGACTTTATTACCTTTAACATCATCAAAGGTTCTGGAGCGGCATCAAATAACCTGGGCAAGAGTCTGATGGGCATCATCAAGCCAACCGACTTTTTGGTTTACGCTGATGTGATCATCTTGATCGTTCTGCTGGCTGCGCATTTTATTCGGATTGATATACGCTACTTTAAGGTTCGCTATGCAATGACGATTACGATGATTGGCTTTGTGCTGTTTGGTGCGAACCTGGCCATGGCAGAAAAGGATCGTCCTCAGCTTTTGACGCGGACCTTTGACAACAACTACATCGTCAAATATTTGGGACTACAGGCTTATACGATCTATGATGGCGTCAAGACCACCCATAACAGTGCGGTTAAGGCTAAGGCTGACAGCAATGACATCAAGCCAGTCTTGAAGTTCTTAAAGAAAAACTATGCTTCGCCAAATATTGAATATTATGGTCAGGCAAAAGGCAAAAACATCATCATCATCCACTTGGAAAGCTTCCAGCAGTTTATGATCGATTACAAGTGGAAAGGCGAAGAAGTTACGCCAAACTTAAACAAGCTTTACCATGCCAGCGATACGATTTCGTTTGACAACTTCTTCAACCAGGTTGGTCAAGGGAAGACGGCCGATGCGGAATTGATGCTGGAAAACTCGCTGTATGGTCTGCCAGAAGGTTCGGCTATGGTTACTGACGGGACGACCAACACGTTCCAGTCAGCGCCAGCTTTGTTGGAACAAAAGCTGGGCTACACCACGGCCTCATTCCATGGCGACGTGCCTAGCTTCTGGAACCGTGACAATGCCTACAAGAGCTTTGGCTACCAGTACTTCTTTAGTAAGGACTATCTGCCAAAGGTTAAGGATGAAGACATGGGTTATGGGGTCAAAGACAAGCTGTTCTTAAAGGAATCCGCATACTACCTGGAACAGCTGCCACAGCCATTCTATGCTAAGCTGATTACGGTCTCGAACCACTATCCTTACATCATTGACAAGAAGAATACTTCAATCAAGTCATGGAATACCGGTGACAGTACGGTTGATCATTATGTCCAGACTGCCCGCTACCTGGATGAATCAGTTGGCGAACTGCTTAACTACCTGGATTCAACCGGCCTGCGCAAGAATACGATGCTGGTTCTGTATGGTGACCATTATGGAATCTCCAACAACCACAAGGCCGCTATTGCTCAGATCTTGGGCAAGAAGTCAGTTGACAACTATGATCTGGCAATGTTCCAGAAAGTACCGTTCATGATCAACATGGAAGGCTTAAAGGGTGGCGTCAACCATACTTATGGTGGTGAAATCGACGTTCTGCCAACCATTGAGGATCTTTTGGGCATCAGTTCCAATAAATACGTTCAGTTTGGTCAGGACCTGCTTTCCAAGAACCGCAATCAGATCGTGCCGTTCAGGAATGGCGACTGGGTAACCAACAAGTACACCAAGTACAATGGGGATTACTACTACACCAGCAGCGGCAAGGAGATCAAGTCGCCAACCAAGGCCCAGAAAGCCGAGTTTGCCAAGATTCAAAAGTACGTCACGACGGATCTTGGTCTGTCTGATAAAGTCGTCAATGGCGACCTGCTGCGTTTCTACAAACTGAAAGGCTTTAAGACGGTCAACAAGAAGAGCTACTCGTACACGCTGAAGAATGGCTTGAAACAGCTTAAACAGGCGCAAAAGAAGAGCAAGACCAGCTTGAAGAGTCAAAACAACAACCAATCAACGCTGGATCAATACACGACCGATGCACCTGAACTAAAGGGTGTCACGCTGAAGTTCCCGACTAAATAATCCAAAAGCTCAGTCGCTTAAACGGCTGAGCTTTTTTAATGAGGCACGGCTGATATGCTGGTCTGGACGCAAAACGATGGCTGCAGCAGAACAGGTTATTGCGATAGGTGCCAATCGCCATTGTCCTGCTGTATTTACCAAAAGATTGCTGCTGGAACAGGTCGGTACTGTAATATTAGTTACACCGCGCCAGATGCAAAAAGATTACGATTTATTTTGCATTTGCGAACGTTTTCACTCATGGCAATTGATTGTGATAAAATTAGAAAAGAAATTTGACAAAAAGGATTTAAAGAACATGGATGAATGGCTGAATTATGATCGTTTTGATCGTGAAACCTGGCATAGTTTTTTCCCCTATGGCAAAACTTTCTTAACCCAGGAAAATCTTGAGGATATTAAGTCGCTCAATGACCAGATCTCGCTGGCAGATGTACGTGAGGTCTACCTGCCTTTGATTAAGCTGATTCAGCTGCAGTATCAAAATTATTTGCAGATGCAGCTGCAGAAGATGACCTTTTTGCGGAAGCCGATGCGGCGAATTCCCTATATTATCGGCATTGCTGGTTCAGTTGCGGTGGGCAAGAGTACTTCCGCGCGCCTGCTGCAGATTCTGCTAAAGCGTCTGATGCCGGATAAGCGGGTTGAGCTGATCACGACTGATGGTTTTATCTATCCCAATCGTGAGCTGGAAAAACGAGGCATCATGGCTCGCAAAGGATTTCCGGAAAGCTATGATATGGAAAAGCTGCTGACGTTTTTAAATGATGTCAATGCTGGTGAAGACTGCGTCAAAGCACCGGTTTATTCACATAGCGTCTACGATATTATTCCTGATGAGTATCAGAAGATTGAAAAACCGGACGTGCTGATCGTTGAAGGAATCAATGTCTTGCAGCTGCCCACTACGCAGCGAATCTACGTCAGCGACTTTTTTGACTTCTCGATTTACATTGATGCTGAGCCTGAGCTGATTGAACAGTGGTATCTGGAACGATTCGGCATGCTTTTGGACACAGCCTTTCAAGATCCAAGCAACTACTACTATCCTTACACCAAGGGCAGCCGCAGTCAGGCCTTTGCAGATGCACGCAAGGTTTGGAATACGGTCAATCTGCCTAATCTGCGCGATTACATTCTGCCAACGCGCAATCGGGCCGATGTAATTCTGCATAAGGCCGAAAATCACCATATTGATCGAATTTATCTGCGGGAAGACTAAAGAGCGTTATCCAAGTCATGATGGCAAGTGTCAGCAGTATTGGGACTTGCCGACAAAGACTTCTGGCGGGGAATGGCGATGGCTTTTGAGAGTTTGGCAATGTGAGATGGTTAAGATAGGCCGTGCCAGTTTACCTCAAACTGTTAATCTTACAATTGATCAGGCAGCAAATCTACTGGTCACCATAGATAGTCGGTACAATACGGCAATCGAATCGGATAAAGGCGGAAGTGCAATCAGCAATGGTTTTGCCAGCGTTGGTCAGCCAGCTTTGTGAAGAAAATGGCCCCCTAAGCTGCTATGGGGCTTGAAATTACCTACTATTCCTTGATTTTTTGCGAGAAGTAGGTAGCTGCATACTCGATTCACCTGACTTTACCTACTTATGACGTCTTTTGTCGAAATAGTAGGTAATGATGCATATTTAAGGTGGGATTGGGCCAGACCGACTTTGTGAATTACCTACTGTTGAGCGATTTTTATCAAATATTAGGTAATGTTAGGGTACCCTAAGTCGATATGCATTGATTTTTACCTACTATACAGTCGTTTTTCGAAAAAAGTAGGTAATGATATTTTTGTTATATATATTATGCAGAACTTTTTGCATAATTGGGTTCAATCAATGCTTAGCAACGATTTTTACACCAGGCGTCAGCTGAAGCTACAAGAAAAAGCGCTCCAACAAGCTTGCATGCTGGGGCGCTTTGTTTTGGTTAAGTACTTTGCGATGCCGTAACTGGTTATCAAGGTTGCGGCCGTAGTAGTCTACTGTGTTTTGGTCAATGCTTTTGCGTTGCCACGACTGGATTGCTTAAGACTTTTAAAGCTGGCGGTAAAATAGATGGTGCCGTCTTTCCAATCAACGCTTAGGCTGCCCTTGAAGTTTTTAACCAGGTTTTGGGCAATTGAAAGACCAATCCCAAAACCAGATTTTTTTTCATTGTTATGCGAGGTGTCATTGCGGTAGAATCGCTCAAAGAACTTGTTGTAGTCAACGTTTTTACCCTCTGCATAACTGTTGCCGACTTTGAGCAGCACGTTTTTGCCATGTTTGTCGGCATTGACGTCAACGAAGATCGTACCATTAGGATCACAGTATTTATTGGCATTATCCAATAGAATGCTGATCAGCTCATAGTAATAATTTGGATCAGCTTTAATCTTGAGACCAGGCTGCAGTTGATATTTAAGCTGATGATTGGACTGAGCGATAACGGCCTTGAAGTTGTCGATGGCTTTTTGCACTTCAGTCGCTGGATCGATTTCCTGCAGCTGCAGTTCGGGGCGCTCATCCAGCTTGGCTAATGAAATCATCAGATTGATCAGGTGCGTCAGTCGCTGAACCTGCTGCTTGTTGCTTTGAGTCCATTCGCTTTCGCCATTCATCATTTCTTCCAGTTCGGTGTTGGCTGAGATAATTGAAAGTGGCGTCTTTAATTCATGACCAGCATTGGTGATGAATTCTTTTTGTCGCTGCTCAGCTTCGATAACCGGCTTGATGGCTCGCTTGGATGACATGATCAGCACGAATTCAAAGAGAATCAGACTGATGATGCCTAAAACGATTCCAGAAAGCATCAAGTCATGCGTATTCTTGAAAATCATCGACTGATCCAAAAAAACGATGCCAATCTGACCATTTTTCTTTTTGACCATCTTATAGGCATAGCTGGTACCCTGATAGCGAATAATACCGCGCGTCCGCCCACGCTGCTGAACGGTTTTTGCCAGATCGACAATTGCATCTGGCGAGACCGTTAAGATATGAGAGTTGTCAATCTTGATGCTCTTGCCGTCCTTGCTGATATTGGCGCTAAAATAGCGGTATTGAAACAGCTCTTCACGATTAAAACGAGAGCCCAGCCGCTTTTTGGCCGCTGCATTTGCATTTTTAGTGGAAAGCTGGCCGTTGTGCTGAGAAAGCAGGGTCAAAATGTCATTGGTTTCACGATGGGCATGAATGCTGGAGACCGAAACCATGCTGCCAATAATCGTAATCAAGACGATTACCAAGGCTGCCGTTGAAATAGCAATGAATTTGTTGCGGAGTCTTTGAATCATTGGCGTACCCCCTTTAAGCTGGCTGACTTAACTGATAAGGACCTCCTTTTTGACCATCGATAATGGTGCTTGATCCTACTGCCTGCAGTTTTTGTCTAAGATATGAGATATAGATCCACACGTCTTCGGCATCGGCATTTTCATCACGGTCCCATGCCTGGTTCAACAGCTGCTGCGTGGAGAGCTCTTTGTCGGCATTTAGAATGAAATAGGTAAGCAGACGCGTTTCCTTGCCTGAAAGACTCATTGAGTTGTGACTTGCCAAGCGTTGTTCTGCCTGATCGACTTTAAGATCGCCAAATGACAGTACGTCGCTGTCATATTCTTCGGTCCGGCGTTCCAGTGAGCGCAGCCGGGCCAGCAGTTCTTTGAGTGAGAATGGCTTGGTCAGATAGTCGTCGGCTCCGGCATCAAGACCGGTTACCTTGTCATCGATTTCAGCCATGGCGGTCAGCATAATGATGTAGGTGCGATCACCGGTTGCGCGGATTTCTTTAAGGGCCTCCAAACCGGTTTTAACGGGCATCATAATATCAAAAATCATGACGTCATAGGCATTGGCCTGGGCATGCTCAACTGCTTCTTGACCATTGAAAACCGGATCGACATCATAGCCGACGCTCTTCATAGCCATAATCAATACACGGGAAAGCTGTTTTTCATCTTCAGCAAGCAGAATTTTCATGGAAAAATCCTCCTAATCGTTTTCGTGGATAAGTTGACGGATCGTCTGCATCTGGACATCGCAGGCAGCCAGCTGATCAGCGCAGCGGCGCAGTTCCTTGCCGATACGTTCTGGATTTTCAATGTCGTGCTTATATTTCATCTCGTGTTCCAGGCTGGCCCAGGAATCCATTGCAATCGTACGCAGCTGGATTTCGACAAAATAATGACCGGGTGTCTGGCCATCAATGTCCTGATATGGCGTCACAGCGTCTAAAATCAAGTGATAGCTGCGGTAGCCGTTTGGTTTGGCATTGGCGATGTAGTCTTTTTCCTTGACGATGGTGCACCAGTCGGCATCACGCAAAAGATCGATGCAGCGGTAGACGTCATCGATGAAGTTGCAGACCACACGAATGCCAACCGCGTCGCGACATTTGCGCAAGGCTGACTCGGGTGTTGCTGGGTAGCCTTTGCGCTGGCATTTTTCAGTCATGCTGTCGTTGGCCTTAACCCGACCAATCAAGTGCTCATACAGCTTGGGATGACCGCTGGCAACCTGGGCGCTGCTTAACTGTTTGATCCGATCGAGCACGTCGTTTAAAATCAGTGGCAGATTGTCGGCGCACGGACCGTAGATTTCCATTTCCATCATTCCTCAATTCTATAAAACGTATTGCTGATAATAATTAATGTTAACGCAAAATCGGTCTTAACTTAAGAAATAAGACTGAAGAATAATTAAAATAAAGCTTAAGAAATTATTCGCTTAGCCTCAGTCAGTTTGCATCGACTGAGGCTTGATTAACGATTGCCAGTTCGGATATTAAGCGTTTGCTGGGTTGATAGCCGGCTGATTTTAAATATATTGTCCGTAAATATGGTATAAGAATTCTAATTTAATGAAATATGTTAGGCAAACCAGGGCATAAAATCATCTTGAGGATTGACCTTGTTCGGTTTTACCCGTAAAATAGCCTTTAGATTTAAAAACAATGATCTTTTACAAAAGGAGTGGAAACTAAGTGGCTAACGTCAATCTTGATGCATTCGACAAGATCCTCGTGCTCGACTTCGGTAGTCAGTACAACCAGCTGATTACGCGCCGGATTCGTGACTTTGGCATCTATTCCGAATTGCTCTCCCACAAGCTGAGCGCTGAAGAAATCAAAGAAATGCATCCCAAAGGCATCATTTTCTCTGGGGGTCCCAACAGTGTCTACGCAAAGGACGCCTTTAAGGTCGATCCAGAAATCTACAAGCTGGGGATTCCAATTTTGGGGATCTGCTACGGCATGCAGCTGATGTCTTATGACCTGGGCGGCAAAGTCGAACCAGCCGACGATTCTGAATATGGCCGAGCTGATATTGAAGTTACCGATGACAACGCGGTAATGTTTAAAGGCCTGCCAAAGAAGCAGTACGTCTGGATGAGCCATGGCGATCGCGTCGTTGAGGCACCAGAAGGCTTTAAGGTCGTTGCTACCAGCAAGAACTGCCCAATCTCAGCCATTGCCAACGACGAAAAGAAGCTTTACGGCATTCAGTTCCATGCCGAGGTCCGCAACAGTCAGTATGGTCTGGATATTCTGAAGAAGTTTGCCTTTGACGTTTGCGGGGCAAAAGCGAACTGGTCAATGGACGACTTTATCGACATGCAGGTTGAAAGCATCCGTAAAGAAGTCGGCGACAAAAAGGTTATCCTGGGTCTTTCCGGCGGGGTTGACTCCAGCGTTACGGCCGTTTTGATCCACAAGGCAATTGGCGATCAATTAACCTGCATCTTTGTTGATCACGGCCTGCTGCGCAAGAACGAGGCTGATGAGGTAATGAACGCCTTGAGCCGCGACCTGGGCGTTAAGATCGTCAAGGTTGATGCAGCTGATCGTTTCTTGGGCAAGCTGAAAGGCGTTTCCGATCCAGAACAAAAGCGGAAGATCATTGGCAAGGAATTCGTGGAAGTCTTTAACGAAGAAGCCAAGAAGATGAAGGATGCCGAATACCTGGCTCAAGGTACGCTCTACACCGACGTTATCGAATCTGGGACCGACACGGCACAAACCATCAAGTCGCACCATAATGTCGGCGGCCTGCCAAAGAAGCTCGGTTTTAAGCTGATCGAACCATTGCGCAGCCTGTTTAAGGATGAGACTCG
Source organism: Limosilactobacillus sp. WILCCON 0051 (assembly GCF_039955095.1). NCBI lineage: Bacteria > Bacillati > Bacillota > Bacilli > Lactobacillales > Lactobacillaceae > Limosilactobacillus > Limosilactobacillus allomucosae. The sequence goes on along the minus strand of NZ_CP154878.1, from coordinate 2,171,135 downwards.
TGAACTGGGTGAAAAGCTTGGTATTCCGCATGATCTGGTTTGGCGTCAGCCATTCCCAGGTCCTGGTCTGGGGATTCGGGTCTTGGGCGAGATCACGCCTGAAAAGCTGGAAATCGTGCGGGAAAGTGACGCGATCCTGCGTGAAGAAATCAAGAAGGCCGGTCTGGATGAAGAAATCTGGCAATACTTTACGGTGCTGCCTGGCATTCGTTCCGTCGGCGTAATGGGTGACGGTCGGACCTACGACTACGCGGTTGGTATCCGAGCCGTAACCAGTATCGATGGGATGACGGCTGACTTTGCCAAGATTCCATGGGATGTCTTGCAAAAGATTTCGGTGCGCATCGTAAATGAGGTTGATCACGTTAACCGGATTCTTTACGATGTCACGAGTAAGCCGCCTTCGACAATTGAATGGGAATAGGGATTGATTAAAGAGAAAGGCTGATATAACGGTATTTCTGGTAACCAATCCCAACCAAAATCAAAGCCCCGTGATTCACTAAAACGTGGATCATGGGGCTTTTTCTGTTGATGTTTTCTGTTGACTTTTTAGGCGGGGCAGAAAGAACGATTCCAAAATTATGGATAAGATCTTATAGCCAGCTCGTCTTTTGAAACGAAATGATCATTAGTTTGGTGATGGCGATGATTAAAAACCATCCTGAGCGCCCAAGCCAGCCAGCTCAACAGTGAAATTACGATTATGAAATTGAGCCATAATGGAGCAGCATAGCTTAAATAGGCAGTGTTTTGCCCCGGCTGCTGAATGACTGTCGGTGAGCCAACCAAAGAACGCTTAAAACGGGTCAGCTTTTTACCGTTGACGATCAGCCGCGATTGACGATAGGTAACGATTGGCAGCTGAATTCTGCAGCTTTTATCAGCCTGCCAAGTCAGTTTTAAGCGCCCGTGACTGACGGCTTGGATCTTGATACTTGATTTTTGGTCGACGACTGAAGCGCCATAGCTGTAAGCGGCCTGCATAGCGTCAACGTTGGCTTTGGCAGTGGCCAGATAGTCGGGAACGCGTTTTTGCAGCTGTTTCAAAAATGTTTGGTAGTTGCTGGTATGCATGGCTTTTAAGACGTTTTGCCGGTCCTTTTGACTGTTGTTTTTACCGATCGATGTGGTTTTGCTGGTTAAAACGCGCGGCATAAAACCAATCTGTGCTTTCTGATTGATGGACAGGCCGACTTGAGCCAGGCAGACCAGCCAGATGACGCTTACAACACCAATCCCCAGCCAATGTGGGTTAAAGAAGCGTTTTTTAATCGGCCGGCTGCTGAGCGACTTAAAAGATCTTGCCAAGCCGACGATGAGCAACGGATAGGCCAGCATCATCAAGCGAACTGGAAACTGCAGCAGGCGGCTGACCATGGGAAAATGGCTGACGATGATTGACCAGCAAAAGAAACGCGAGCTGATCCAAAAAAAGATGGCACCCAGCAAGGTAGCGGTCAGATTTAAGCGGTCATGACGCCAGTTCAAGATTGCCAATAGCACCTGCATAATCAGCACACCTAATAAAAAGACGGTAATCGTAGTATGAGTATTGTTTAATGGATCAAGACGCAGCGTGTTCTTTACGATGTCAAAGTCAGCCGGCATGGCCAGATGGTTGGTGAGACTCAGATAGATCAGCGGAATCAGCGTATTGGCCGTTAAAACGCTGGTTGTCAAGACTGCCTTAACGGTATCGAGCAGCATTTGTGTTTTGCTGTTGGCGATTTTTAAAGCGTACAGCCAGGCAGGAATCAGAATTAACATGAACAAAAGCGCACTCAGCAAATGGATCTCAATAGTCAGACTCATCAATAGAGCCAGTTTTTTCCAGTGAATTGGACGTCTGGCATCAGTGATCATTTCAAACGTGAGCATCAGCAGATAAGGCATCAGCATTGCTCCTAAGGCAGTGGTATTGTTTCCAATCTGCCAGCGTGGCATCCAGCCCACCGTCAGATAAAAGCTGGCCATCATTGCCGCGATGATGGGCCGGATTTTGAGGCGTTTCAGCAGCTGGTACATGCCTAAACCGCCAATTAGATAGACGATGGTGCTAGAGATAATCTGGTATTGATACCAGCTGTGTGCCAACAGCAGCAGGACACCGTTTAGATAGGCAAACAGCGGACCGTAAACGACATTGACGATTCGACCGCTCTGGTTAAAGCCATAGATCGACTGAAACCAGCTGAAGTTTAGATGTTTCAGCTGTGAATAGGTCTCATAAAAACGGTTATAGTGAAAAACGCTGTCGGCACCGATAATTCCATGCCCAGTAATCATTTGGCCAGTCAGCAGCAGGCCGATTGTCAGGATGATCAAGCCGGCTGCACGATTGTTTTTTAAGATGGTTTTAAAATTCATATTGTTTCTCGTTCCAATTGATTTAATCAGCAATTATAGCTGGAAATTTTGAAACAAATGCGAACGTTGTCGGGCTTTTCGATTAACTTTGACTTAAACTGCCTAACCAAAGACGTTGGCTGGTTATGCTAAAATGGTTTTAGATTTTTAAGGACAGGTAGATAAAAATGCATAACTTAATTTTTCTGGATGACCTAAATGGCGCGGATTTGGATCCATACGTACGGTTGAATGAAGCCCAGCTGTTTCACGCGCTGGAGCCTGACCCGGGACTTTTTATCGCAGAAAGTCCTAAGGTAATCGAACGGGCCCTGCGCGCTGGCTATCAACCGGTTTCGCTTTTAGTAGAAGAAAAGGCCTTGACGCGTGATTTAGCAGATCTGGATCATGAAATGGCGGCTAATCAGACCAGCGGCTTAGGGCAGACGCCAATTTACGTTGCCAATAGCGAACTGCTTCGTCAGCTGCCGGGCTATAATCTTTTGCGGGGCGCACTGGCAGCGATGCATCGCGTCAAGCGTCTGGAGCTGGCTGATTTTTTAGCGACCATGCCGGCTGAGCATCCCCGTATTGCCGTCCTTGAGAGCGTAGTCAATCCAGCCAATATTGGTGCGATTTTCCGGTCAGCAGCGGCTTTGGGCATTGATGGCGTCATCGTGACCAGCGACTCGGCAGATCCTTTTTATCGCCGGTCTTCGCGCGTGGCAATGGGAACCGTTTTTCAAGTGCCTTGGACCTATGTTGATGCCAAAACCTGGCAGCATGCTGGTATTGATCTGCTTCATCAGGCCGGATATCAGACGGCGGCCATGGCATTGCGGCATAATACCATCAGCATTGACGATCCTAAGCTGACTGCCGTGGATCGTCTGGCGATTATCATGGGTTCGGAAGGTCCGGGGCTAAAGGAGACAACGATCGAGCAAAGCGATTTTACGATCAAGATTCCAATGGCTCCAGGAGTCGATTCTTTAAACGTTGCGGCCGCCTCAGCCCTGGCATTTTGGGAACTGGGCAATCGGATTGCCGAATAGCGACAGTATTCAAAAAAACGTCCATTCATGTTTTGAGAATGGGCGTTTTGAGTTTACAGGTCAATAATTTGATAGTCGAATCCTTGAGCTTTGATGAATTTCATCAGATCGGCCGCTGAAAGAAAGATCGTATGCGTATTGATGTTGGGATGGAACGTTAATGGAATGTTTTCATCCAGCATGTCTTGATCAAAGTAGATCTGAATGTTGTGAGCCGTGTTGTTCATAATGCCAAATGGCGAAACGATGCCGGCCTCAAGTCCCAGCTGCTCTTCGATGTCACTGTCATGAGCCATTGAGATGCGCTTAGTGCCGGTAAGCTCTTGAAACTCTTTAAAGTCCATGCGCTTGGCATCGTCCATGATCACCAGGTAGAAGTTTTTCTTTTTATCCTTTAGAAACATCGATTTGGTGCGGACGCCGATTTTACCAGCGATATAGGCATCGGCTTCTTCAGTGGTCTTAGCGGCGGGATGGTCCACCATTTCGTATTTGATGTCCAGTTTTTGCAGCTCGTCAAGCAGTTCTTGGTAGGCAATTGCAGAACCTTTAGTCATTGTTAACAATCCTTTCAGTAATCGCTTTCTTTATTATGCTATATGTTACATCAATTTTGACAGAATTTGAATTGTGTCAGATTATTTGAACGGTTCCGCGATTCTGTCAATCTTCGTTGGGAAAATTTCGTTAGGATATAGTCAATAAATAAATTAGGAAGTGAGTTTGAATGACTGAATTTTCAATTACGACAACGATCAACGGCCAGATCTATACTGAAGAACAGCTGGAACGCTTGAAGTACGAACGGGCACTGCACGTTTTGCATGAGTTCAAACGATTAGGCGTTGACTTGAAAGATGAGGATGGAAAAGTATATTCTGATACGGATCTAAACTGGCTGGAACCGCAAAAGGCAATGCGTCTGCTTGAAAAAACGCATTATGCAATAGGAAGCGAGCAGACGATGAAGATCATGAAGCCGGTATTTGAAGATTCTGCCAAACGCTGGCATGAATTTAATCAGCGGCCGATTGAAGAACAGGGCTGCTGGCTGGGAGTGACACATTTTGACATTAAGGGCTTAACCATGCCGCAGGTTCAAAAGGCTATGGCAACAATGCAGAATGGAATGACGCCGTTTAAGATTATGCCTGAACATTATGGCGTGGCAGGCGAGATTGCTACTGGCCAGACGATTATGGAGACTTTTGGCTGTTTTGGCGAACCGGTCTGCACGCACGGGATAGGTTCACAAACGATTCCTGCTTATACTCGAGCAAAGCGGCACGAAGACTATCCGCTGGTACTGGCTGGAGAGGTCCATCTGGCTGATAATAATGAAAATATTCATGTGGGTGCTATTCACGAGTTTAAACCAAATTCAGAGGGCCTAGAGATGATCTCAACGTTCTTCTGCCCCAAGGATGCTCCGCAGGCAATTGCCAAGGGACATACGATTCACTTTGCATTAGAGGTTGGCGGCATGATGAAACTGGCAGCCGGTGTAAAGTAGCATCAGTATCAAAAGCAGTTAAATAAACGGATTTTACAAGGAATGCAGATAAGCGAAAAGCTGAAATCAGTCCGGCAAGGCTGACTTCAGCTTTTTTTGACATCTTCTTTTTGTGAAAGAACCATTATCTGTTGGATAAAGCGGCGCAGAAAATCGGCCAGTTCGTCGATTGAGATTGCGTCGGGATGATAGATCCACCAGTGAATGATACTCATCCGAGCGCCGTTAGTAGCCTCGTTAAGCAGTGCGAGCTCGATTGAATTATTAGGGTGTGTCAGTGCATGCTCGTATTCCTGTGCCATTGGCAGAAAAAAGCGTCCCAGCTGATATTGAAAATAAGGATCGCCATTTGGTCCCATCAGTAGCTTAAGGGTAGGAAAATGCTGCTGAATATGAGTTAGTTTCACTATAAGCAGATCGTGGATTTTCTGTGAATCGGCCAGATTGCCAATTGGAACAGTCATCTGCGGAAGTTCGTTGAATAAGCTGTTTTCAACGTCTGAAAGTAAATCGTATATCGAATCATAATAGGTGTAGAAAGTTCCGCGACTGATGCCGGCAGCTTTAGCTAATTGGCTGACTTTTATCTGATCGTAGCGCGTTGATTTCAACATTTGCAAAAAGGCTGTCTGAATTTTTTGTTCAGTAGTAACTTTAGCCATGGCTTACTCCCTTCTAATCATTTCATCTTGATGTCATATTAATTCAGCTGGCGTTCTCGGTGCAATAAAAAACGCTGTCAATATTGGATTGACAGCTGTTTTTTAGTTTAGATGATTATAGATGAATCTCAGCGACTAGTCAGCCAGCTTACCGACTACTTGCAGCTTGCCTAAGACGCTTTCGCCATGAGGAGCATGAGCAATGGCCGCGGTGGCATCAGTGCCGGCCGTAACGCCATGGTGCTTGCCGCCTTGCCATGCTGACACTTCAGTTACGTCATAGACCGTGCCCTTAACGGCAACATAGGCTGGCTGACCGTTTTGACCATTGAACTGCTTTAATTCGGCTAAGGTAAATGTTTTTTCCATTTGCTGATTCCTCCTTAATGAGAAAACGATTGTAGCTTGATAACTGAATTGTACAAGAGAACATGGAAAAAAGCCAAATAACTGCCCCTAAATAAATATTAAATTTTGGCAAAGCGACTGATTGGCTGCCAGGCGGCTTTTAAGATCACCCAGGCCAACAGGCCGCCAACGATGGCACTGACTGCAAAGCTGGGGACGAATAAGAAAAGCGATCCTTTAGCACCCATCAGCAAAGCAGCGATTGGATAGGAAACCAGCGCGCCAATCAAACCCGTGCCGATCAATTCGCCCAAAGCTGCCAGCCATATCTTGCCAAACCGCTTAAACATCCAGCCGCTCAGCCAGGCGCCAAAGATGCTGCCAGGATAGGCCAAAAGCGTCCCCGTGCCTAAAAGATTGCGCACGGTTGAGGTCAAAAGCGCCTGCACGACTGCCCATTCCGGTCCCAAGACCACGCCAGCAACAATATTGATCAGACTTTGCGTTGGTGCGCATTTGGCCACGCCGATGGGAAATGAGAACATGCTGCCGCCACAAACGGCCAGTGCCGATAACACAGCGGTCAGCACCAGCTGATAGGTCCGTTTTTTCATAAGGTTCCTCCTAAAAAACTTTTTAAAATCGTCTCAAACCAATAAAAAAACTCTTTCCCAGTGCCGAGAAAGAGTGCTTAATCATTAATCAAAAGAACGTGACGATGCGGCCACGCCAAATTAAGCTGTCTCCCTCCGCTAGTACTAACTAGATCAGGTTATGTGGGTATTTCTCAGCCAAATCAATGGCACCCCAGACAGAGTCATTTTATTTCAACTACTATTTAACCACTGCAGCACCAGGGTTGACAAGTGGCGATGGCACTGCATTCATTGGTCGATAGATAAAGTATTTAAGTAATTTTTGAAATAAGGATTGCCTTTTAAGAAAAATTTGGTATTATCTAGTTAATCACTTAAGTAACTAACTAAAACATCTGTTGCTTTTGGTACTTTTGTCGCATTGAAATGGATTTTTGAGAAGTAGAAATTGGGGAAGATTATGCAAAAAATAAAACATTGGGTAAAAAATCACCGCAAGACAACGATCGGCACGGCAATCGTTTTGGTTTTGCTGATTGGGATGGGGATCATCAATAAAATCAAGCAGAATAAGGCCGCGCAGTCTTCACGCTATGTCGTTGCCAAGGTTGCCAAAACAACGCCTTTGACGCTGACCGGGACCGTTGCCGCCCAACAGCAGCAGGTCTTGAGTCTGCCATCTGGCAAGGTGCAGTCGATCGGGGTTGCCAACGGACAAAAGGTCAGTGAGGGTGATCCTTTGGTAACGACCTACAGCGAGAGTGCCAATGAAGAACTGACCGATGCCAAGCAGGAACTGGCCAAGGCACAGCGCAACGTAACGGCACAGCAAAACAATGTCAGTGCGGCGCAAAAGGATGCGGCTGCGCAAAGCGAGGATGGCACGGCTTCTGGATCGGCCAGCAGCGTTGCCCAGGCCCAAGCCAGTCTGGCCGATGCGCAAAGCGACGTTACGGCAGCTCAAAACAAGGTCAACACGCTGAGTCAAAAGGTCACCCAGACTTTAACGGCACCATTTGACGGTACGGTTACGGTTGACGATACCAAGCAGGATGCACCGGTAATCACGATCTACTCCAACGATCTGAAGTTTAAGAGCAAGGTATCAGAATATAACTACAGTAAGCTTAAAACCGGTCAGGAGATTCACGTGCGGGCACTGGCAACGGGCAAACAGGCCGATACGACGATCAGCTACCTGGCCACGGTGCCGACCACGAACTCGCAAAGCAATGGTGCCAGCTACGAGGTTGACGCCGACTTGAGCAGTGAAGACTTTATGGATGGGCAGACGGTCAAGGCTTCAGTTGCGCAAAACCAGCTGCGGATTCCAAAGTCCAGCGTTAAAAATGGGCAGGTCTACGTCGTTAAAAACGGTAAGGCCAAGGCAGTTGCCGTTAGCGGTAAGCGGGTCAACGAATACTTTGAAGTCAAAAGCGGCGTCAAGGCTGGTCAGCAGATCGTCACCAACCCAGACAGCAAGCTGCATAACGGGACCAAGGTGAGCGCTGATGACAATGATTAGACTGGAACACGTCAACAAGTACTATGGTCAGGGTGCGACTCGATTTCACGTGCTGCATGATATCAATCTGCAGGTTGATGCCGGTGAACTGATGGCGATTATCGGGGAATCAGGGTCTGGCAAGTCGACCTTGATCAATATCATCGGTTTTTTGGATGATGATTTTGAAGGAAACTATTTTTACAATGACCAGGCGATCCATGATTATACGCGGGCGGATTTTGCCAAGCTGCGCAACCAGCACGTGGGGTTTGTCTTTCAAAACTTTAAGCTGATTCGCGACATCAGTATTGCCGAAAACGTTATTCTGCCCTTGCTGTACGCGGGAGTAGGTCGGCGGCAGGCCAAAAAGACAGCGGCCCGGGTTTTGAGTCGCGTTGGTCTAGGGGGGTATGATGACAAACTGCCCACTGAGCTTTCGGGTGGACAGCAGCAGCGGGTCTCAATCGCGCGCGCCATCATTGCCAATCCTGATTTCTTGATTGCCGATGAGCCAACGGGGGCTTTGGACACGAAAACCAGTCAGGAAATCATGGACCTGTTTAAGCAGCTCAATCAGACTCAGCATACGACCATCATCATGGTGACGCATGATCCACGGGTTGCCGAGCAGTGCGAGCGCGTTGTCAAGATCATTGATGGCCGAATTGTCGACGATCGAAAGGTGGGAGCAAATTGAGAAATGCCGAACTCTTGCGCAGTGCTCTGCAATCGCTAAGAGCCAACCCCAAGCGCAGTTTTCTGACGACGATTGGGATTACGATTGGGATCGCGGCGGTAATTACGATTTTGGCACTGGGAAATGGGGTCAAAAAAAGGCTCAGCGACGAGTTTAATACGACTCAAAACGGTGAGCAGTATACCTATCTTTACTTTACGCCCAACGATTCGCAGTCGGCTGCTTCCGGATTTACCGAAACGGACTTAAACGCGATTGAGGAACGATTTGGCGCCAAGGTGAAAAAAGCCGCGATCTCGCATGAAACCAACAATGCTTCCGTCTCGCCGCTGGTTGGCAATGAGCGGGTCAACAACGCCACGATCTCACTGCTTAAGCGGCCGACCAGCAAAATTTCCATTATAGCGGGCCGCAATCTTACGACCAATGAGCTTTTGACTGAAGAACCGGTTATTCTGATGAAAGAGTCGCTGGCCAAAAAGCAGTATCAGACGGTTCAAAATGCAGTCGGCACTTCAGTTTCGATTGGAGATCACGACTATCGCGTGGTCGGGGTGTATCGCTCACAGACCAATACCTATAATGACAACAAGTACGGCGCAGATCTGATTGGCGGCACCAAGCTGTTTTATTCGGGAACCACGGCGACAACCGGCTATGGCATTAAGCTGACGTTTTATCAAGGCGCCAATGCCGGTAAGGTTACCAAAAAGATCAAGAAGTACATGGAAAAGAAGGGAACCAGCGCGCATGATGGTACCTACATGGCAGTCGATGCCGGTGCGGAACTGACCAAAGTCAACAACATGATCACCGGTTTGACGGCCTTTATCAGTGCCATTGCGGGGATCTCGCTGTTTATTGCCGGGATTGGGGTCATGAACATGATGTACATCTCGGTTTCTGAGCGAACGCAGGAAATCGGGATTCGGCTGGCAGTTGGGGCCGCGCCTAAAAACGTGATGGCCCAGTTCTTGTTAGAAGCCATCGTCTTAACGGTCGGCGGCGGGTTGCTGGGCTTTGTCATCGGCTGGCTGCTGGCGGGCATAATCAGTAATTTCATGCCTTACCACATTCATGCCGTCGTAACCTTGAATTCGTTCCTGCTGGCATTTGGGGTCTCAGCTTCAGTCGGGATCATCTTTGGGATCTTGCCGGCTAAACAGGCTGCCAACAAGAACCTGATCGAAATCCTGCGCTAGTCAATCTTTATTGAAAAGCGGCAGTTTAAAGAAACCATTAAAGGCACGTTGTCAAGCTTGGACTTGAACAGCGTGCCTTTTTGGTTTGTGCCTGTAAAATTAATTTTCCTGACGATGGTAGTTGCCAAGCAGCCGCAGTGAGGTCGTGTAGTTTTTCAGTTCGGCCAAAGCTTCGGTAATCCGCGGGTCAGCCAGATTGCCATCCAGGTCAACATAGAAATAGTATTCCCATGGGTTGCCCAGCAAAGGCCGCGATTCGATCCGAACCATGTTGATAGCATGCTCTTTAATGACGCGCATGACTTCATAGAGCGTGCCGACCTCATTTTTCAAGGTAAAGATCAATGAAATCCGATCAGCATCCGGCAAGATTTCAGGTGCACGGCCAAAAATGATAAAACGCGTGTGATTAGACTTATCGTTTTCGATGCTGGGTGCTAAGACGTCCAGATTATATAATTTGGCTGCTTCAGTCGAGGCAATCGCGCCAACTGCCGGATCCTGTCTTTCAGCGGCCATTTTAGCTGCCAGTGCCGTATTGAGGCATTCTTTACCTTGAATCTGGTGCGTGGCTAAAAACTGGCTGGTCTGCAAAAGGCCCTGGGGATGCGAATAGACTTCCTTGATGTCATTAAGCTTGGCGCCTTTAACGCCCAATAGGTTTTGGGCAATGTAGATGGACTGCTCGCCAACGATGAAGAAATGATACTTGTTGATCAAATCGTAGTTGTCATTGATGGCGCCGGTTGAGGAATTTTCCATTGGGACGACGCCATAGTCGATTGCGCCGTTTTGCAGTGCCAAAAAAACGTCTTCAAACTTAGGATAGTTGCGACTTTCAACCTGGCCAAACCATTGATGCATGGCCTGAGAAGAGAATGATCCCGGGACGCCTTGATAGCCAACGGTAACCCCGGTTCGCTGCGGTTGTGCAATCATAGATAATTCCTCCGTAATCTAAAAAATTTCTTCTAATCTTAGCTGATTGTCTAAATTATGACAACCATTACCGGATTAGTTAGTGGTGCTTGTTTGGGAACATGCTAAAATAGACGGGTCGATAAAAGGAGATTTTTATGAAGATTATCATTGCTCCGGCTCGGAATATGAAAGCTGATCCGGATTCATTGCCGATTCAAGGCTTACCGCAGTTTTTGCCGCAAACGGAAACGATTTTAGATTATCTGCGCAGTTTAAGCTATGACCAGCTCCATCATCTTTGGTGGGACTGCAGCGAAAAAATTGCCATTCCCAACTATCAATGGGTGCAGCAGATGGATCTTTACCATCAGCTGACCCCGGCGCTGCTGGCATTTACCGGCCTGCAGTACCAGCGGATGGCTCCGGGAGTTTTTGATGAGGCAGCACTTGGCTACGTTCAAGACCACTTGCGCATCTTGTCAGGCTTTTATGGCTTATTGAGGCCGTTTGACGGGATCGTTTCCTATCGCTTGGGTATGGGTGATCGAGCCAAGGTTGCCGGGACCAGGAATCTATATGAGTTTTGGGGCAGCAGACTGGCCGATGAGCTTTATGCACAAGACGAGCTGGTTTTGAATCTGGCGTCCAAGGAATATGCCAAAGCAGTCATTCCGTATGTCAAGGGCAAGCGTCAACTGGTCAGCTGCACGTTTGTCAAAGCAGAGCATGGCCGCTTCAAGACTCAAGCCACTCGGGCCAAGATCGCGCGGGGCAACCTGGTACGCTATCTGGCTGAGCGGCAGGCTGATGATCTGGCAGTCGTAAAGCAGTTTGATCTTGGCTATCATTATGATGAGCAGGCATCGACGAATGATAATTTGGTTTTTGTAGCAGATTAGGATGGGAAGAGAGAATTGAGAACAGAGAAGTCAAGTGACAGTCGCGCGCTGGCAATTGCAACGATTGTCATGGGAATTATTGCCGGAGCCAGTTCCGGTTTGTTAAGCATTGTTTTGGACGCAACGGAAAGAGTATTTTTTCATTTTACCGAAACCAACGCGATTCCGGTCGCATTTTCAGCCACGCCCTTAAACCGGCTGCTGGCACCGATTATTGGGGCTTTGATCGTATCAGTCGTCTGGTACTTTATGCAGCTGCACTACCGACCAGTTAAATTGGGCAAGGCCGTTGATGGCGAAAAAATGCCAATGGGGGCCACGATCATGCACGTTACGGCCCAGGTGTTCTATGTCGGGACTGGGGGATCCATCGGTCGGGAACTGGCCCCAAGAGAAGCCGGCGCAATGTGGGCCCAGTCATGGATCCAATTGGGTGATCAGATTGGCTGGCTTAAGCTGGCTCCAGAAGACCGCCGCCTGCTGATTGCCGCGGCAGCCGGGGCCGGTTTTGCCGGTGTCTACATTGCACCGATTACAGGAGCGATGTTTTGCCTGGAGATTCTCTATAAAAAGATTGATAAAAAAGCCGTGATCGTCAGTCTGACCATGGCTGCGATTGCAACGATGGTCGGTGCAATCGTCAAAGGCTGGCAGCCGTATTATCTGGTGGCGTCACGTCAGTTTTCGTTGCGCTTGATTCCCTTTGTAGTGATCGTGGCACCGCTGATGGGCTTTTTGGGTACCTGGTATAAACGGTTGATTGGCCGCGCCAGTGCACTGCGCGTGAAGGATCGGCGAATTTTTGTCACGATGCCGCTGGCTGGGGCGCTGACGGGTGCCGTTGCCTGGTTTTTCCCAGAAATCATGGGTAATGGCCGGGGCGTGGCCCAGATGGCAATCAACGTGACCAGTGTTTCTCATTCGGCAGTTGCTTTACTGCTGTTCGGCTTTTTTGCCAAAGGGCTGGTTACTTTGGCAACGATCAGCGGTGGCGGCTATGGCGGGACACTGACGCCATCGATTGCCATGGGTTCGTCTTTAGGCGTGCTGTTAGGGATGATTTTTATTCAGGCAATTCCTGGCGAACCGTTGATGCAGTTTGCCGTCTTAGGGGCAGCCTTTTTCTTGGCAGCTACTCAGCAGGCACCTTTAATGGCAATGTTTATGCTGTTTGAAGTCTGCCATTTGAATTTTTCGGCGCTTTTGCCATTGGGGATGGGCGTGGCACTAAGCATGGCGATCTCCAGCTGGATGCAGGCTAAAAAAGCATAAAAAAGAAAGGACAGTGCTGATGAAGTTTAAGCGAGTGGATGCGCCGCTGATCCTTGTGGTAATCGCGCTGGCAGCGATTTTATCGATTGTTTTGGCCGTTGTCTGGCATCAATGGCTGTTTTGGCTGGTGACGGTTTTATTATTGATCTGTTTGGGGCTGTATTTGAATGCATCATGGCGCGGCAAGGAGCAGATTATTGATGAAGCAATCAAGTATCTGCATCTGTCTTCTGATGCACAGGTACTCGATCTCGGCACTGATCAAGGGAATGTGCTGGTAAAGCTGGCCAAGCACTTGGCGATTCCAGGACATGCAACTGGCGTCGAAATTGGGATCAAATCAGATCAGTCAAATAAGTCACTTGCTCATGCCAAAGCCTGTCTTCAGACCGCTGCGATGGCAGATCGCGCTTCAGTGCAGGCAGCGGATATATTGAATCTGCCATTTAATGATCACCAGTTTGATGGGGTTTTGATTTGGATGACGCTGCACAAGGTCAAACCGACAATCAATCGCGCTCGTGCCGTTCAAGAAGCAGCTCGGACCTTAAAAAGCAACGGTACGCTGGCAATTATTGATTTTAAGCATTTTGATGAGTACCAAAAGATTTTAACGGGGCTGGGCTTTCATGATATTACGGTTCACCAGTGCGGCGTCAACGGCTGGTGGGGTGGTCCATGGCTAAGTACTAAAATCTTATTGGCCAAGCGTTTCTAGCCGCAAGCTGGCAGTTGCGCTGATGATTAAAAATATTGAAAATAAAGCGTTCAGCGGGTTTGAGGAACGATTGTCGCCTGTTGAGCGTTTTTTATGATCTTTTTTAAAATGCCGGTTGTTCTTTGGGAATGAAAAGCTTATCCTTATTCAGTATGCACTCGACAGGGAGGAAAGATTTTGAACAAGAGAACGAAAGGCATTCTGCTGGCCGTTATGGGAGCTTCTTTTTGGGGAACTTCAGGCGTTGCCGTGCAATATCTGTTTGGCGAAACGACGGTCAGTGAGTTTTGGCTGGTGGGGCTGCGGCTTTTAGGAGCTGGAACGCTGCTGCTGATCTTGGCCAGGCTGACGGGAAGATCGTCGACCAAGGCATTGTTTAGCAATCGTCATGACGTGCTGCAGCTGGTTTTATTTGCCTTTTTTGGGATGGGCATGTCGCAGCTGACTTATTTTGCGGCCGTCAAATACAGCAATGCCCCCACGGCTACGGTGATTCAATACTTGGCGCCAGTCATCATTATTGGTTATACGGCGGCGGCCCAGAAAATGCTGCCGCGCCGAATCGATGTAGTGTCGATCATTGTAGCCTTGGTTGGAACGTTTTTATTGGTGACTAATGGCAATCTCAATCATCTGGCATTGTCGCCGCAAGCATGCTTTTGGGCGCTTTTGGCTGCGCTGGCCAACGCAATCAGCACGATGGCACCTGGGCGACTGTTTGCCCGCTACGGCACGCTTAATGTCACGGCCTGGTCGATGCTGATCTGTGGCGTTTGTTTTATTCCGCTGTACTTTATCATGCCAATGCCGGCGTTAAAACCGTTAGACGTGGCCTTGATCGGCTGGATCATTATTGGCGGTACGCTTTTGGCCTATACGCTCTACCTGGCCAGCGTGCAGTATATCGATCCTAGTACGACAGGAATGCTGGGAGCTTTTGAGCCATTGGTGGCAACGATTCTGGCGGTGGCGCTTTTGCACACTCAATTTGGTCCGGTCAATATCTTGGCCAGCTGCCTGATTATTTTGGCAACTTTCCTGCAGATGATGCCGCTGCAGATCTTTTCGCATCGCCAGTCATTAAACTAGGCCAGATTAACGTATAAAACAGCAATCAGCGTTCAGACTGGCTGTGATCGATTTTGATCGCTAACTGCCGATACGGAATTTTAAAACTGACGATTGGATAATCAAAACAGAAAAGACGATGCCAGAACCGGCACCGTCTTTTTTATCTTAATGATGAACTATCGCTGTTTGGCGTTGGCTTTAGCTTCCATCCGCAGAATACTGCGTTCCTTAAACAGCAGGTAGATCAGCAGACATACAGCTAAGCCTGAAGCGGCGTAGATCGTAACAGCACTGGCTCCCCAGCCGTATTGTCCGACCAGATGACCGATCAGAGCCGTAGCCGCCGTTTCGCCAAAGACATATTGGAAAAAGCCCATAAAGCCGGTGGAAAGACCGACTGCATATTTTGGCACGGCTTCGTTGACCATCAATCCAACCAGCGTCAGCGGAGCATAGATCAGACTGCCCATGATAAAGAGCACGGCAACGATGACGGCGTGACTGCTGCTGGTAAAGTAGGCAATCAGGCACATGATCATGCCAATCACGCAGGCAAAGCAGACCAATGCCCGGCGTCCCTTCAGCATGTCGGAGATCGAACCCATGATGATAACGCCTGGGACGGCTGACAGTTCAAAGATCCCAACCAGCCATTTAGCCCAGTCAACGCTAAAGCCCTTGGTTGGCAGGTAGCTAGGAATCCAACTCATGATCCCGTAACGAACCAGGTAGATGGACATCGAGGTTAGAGTAACGGCCCAGACCACTTTATTCATCAAAATATCATGAACGAAAATCTGCCACAGCGACTGGTTGGAAAGTTCTTGAGCCGTAGACTGGCCACTTTCCGTCAGTTCGATCTGGCCGGTGTATTCGGCAATGTTTGGCAGGCCTTCAGTTTCTGGACGCTCGGAATTGATTAATAACATTAAGGTAGCGATAATAGCAGAGATTACCGATGCAGTCAGAAATACGGCCGTCAAAGAGCCAGAAAAGACGAAGGTTGCCAATTGAATGCAGGCAACGCAGGCAAACGCTCCGGCATTATGTGCTGATGACCAGATGGCATACATTACGCCCCGGTGCGTTTTTGAGAACCAAAGACTGATCTCACGCTGACAGGCAGGAGCTCCCATCGCCTGGGTTACGGCAATCAGCAGCATTAAGAACAAAATTACGTAAAAATTATGCGTAAAAGCAAGCAGCGCGTTGAACAGACATGACATATACAGTCCAAAAGCCAAGAAACGCTTAGTGTTGGACTTGTCTGACAAAGCCCCCATGAAAAGCTTGGCAATCCCGTAGCCAATCCCAAAGGTAGACAGGATCAAACCAATTTGACCAATCGTAAACCCATATTCTTTCATGATCGGCTTCTGCTCAGTCGTAAAGATCAAGCGAATGATGTAGTAAGAAAGGTAGGTAAAACAAGTCGCCAGCAATACGCCCAGCTGTTTGCGCCGGTAGACCCCCTCAATTTTGTCTTTGGGCACTTTTTGGGCAGCATCGGGTGACGGTTTTAAGAAATTAAACATATTATGACAATCCTTCCCAAATCATCAGGCCATCCGGAAGACCTGCTTTGATAAATCGAATTGAAACCGGTTTCAACAAAAGTAGTATAAAACAAAAACAAAATTTTGTGGCTAATAAAGACAAACCCGTAAAAATGTTAAGTTAAAGGTCATAGATAAGCTAATTGTTAGCGCAATCGCTTGCAATAATTAAGAAAAAGGTGCTAAATGATTATTTAATTTATGAAATTGGACTAAAAATAAAAAGTTGTATAAATAATCGTAAAATATAGAAAGGTAAAACGTTGGGAATAAAAAAGCCGTGCTGTGAACTAATCACCATGGTGTGTACCCAAAAAGTTGGAATTGAATATTAATTACTTGTAAACTGAATAAAAATTTTTCTTAGGCAACTAGCCGTGCTTCATATTGAAGTGGGGTCAGGTTGCCTAATTTTGTTTGTATCCGGCGGTGGTTGTAGTAGTCAATCCACTCTTCAATGGCTTGAGTTAAGTCTTCTTGATTGGCATAATCAGTGTCCGGCTTGATCTCTGCTTTAAGTTTGCTAAAGACGGTCTCGCAGGCGGCGTTATCCAGACACGTTGCTCGATGGGACATGCTTTGACGAATCCGACCATGCTTTAATAAGACTCGCCAGGCACGATGCTGATACTGCCAGCCTTGATCTGTATGCAGAGTTAATTGATACCCAGTGTGCGGTAAAAGATCGATTAGCTTGCGCAAAGGCTTAAGGCTGAATTCCAGGGTTGGATGCGTCCCGATTTCCCAAGTCAGAATCTGGTTGGTTGCCAGATCCTTGACAATTTCCAGATAAACCTTACTGCCGTCCTTAGCCTTCAATTCAGTAATGTCGCAGACCATCTTTTGATATTTGCGATTGCTCATAAAGCGACGACGGATTACGTTTTTAGCCTTCTTACCCGACGGACCTTTGGAAGAATCGTACTTGCGGCGGCGTTTGCTGTATTTCGTACATTGAAGGCCCATCTCACGCATCAAGCGGTAAATTCGCTTGTGATTGGGCAGTGGACGATTAATAATTCGGTAGTAGTCACGCACCTGCGCGCTCAGTCGACGAACGCCATAGTCGCCTTCAAAATATTCAAACAGGCCCTTGATGACGGATTTAAGCTCTTCTTCGGCTTCATTAGGGTGTTCAAATTTGGCCTGCCAATACTGGTAAGTTGACATAGAGATTGGCAGTGCTTCAATCAGGTCTTTCAAACGATATTTTGCCTTGAGGTCATAAATTACTTGGGCAAGTTCTTTTTTGGATGCTTTCTCAAGGCTGCCAATTTTTTTGAGGCATCGAGTTGAATCTTTAAGGATAAGTTCTCTTTTTGGAGAAGCTGATTCTGTTTTTTTAAACGTTGAATCTCTTTCTCGTGATTTGAGCTCATGTTTTGATTTCCTTCCTGGTCGTAGTTTTAAGAGGGCCGGTGCTCCATGTTCGTTGTACTGACGCTCCCATTGATAGACAGAGCCTGATGAACGAAAGCCAAAGTGGATACAGGTCTCTGGAATGGAAGCTCGGTTTTGTTGTTTCCACTTTACCAGATTTAAGCGGAAATCCCCAGTTACGGTTGGTGGATTCAATAGTTTTTCCTTGCCGAAACGTGCATAAATACCCACGCAGATTTGAAAGTCAAGCTTTGCAATCCCGTATTTGCGAGCGATCCCCCGCAGTGAACTTGCCGTTGTACAGTACTCTTCAATTGCCTTGATCTTAGTCTCTATGCTGATTTTGGTCATAAAAATACCCCCAAAGTTGTGTTTCCAACTTTGGGGGTACGGGTCACCAGCGCGGCTTTGAAGATTATTCAGTTGGCTGCTTTTTGCCATTCAGACCATTGCGGCAGAGGTAAACGATGGCGGCCAGAACTAAGACGCCCGCGCCAACGATTACTGAGATGCGCGTATCAGGGTTGATAAACATGAAGACAACGATCATGATCAGCATTGCAAACGCAAAGTAGTTTGAAAATGGATAAAGCGGCAGTTTAAATGGATGATCCTGCATCAGTTCAGGGTTATGCTGCCGGAATCGCAGTTCAGCCAGCAGAATCACAAACCAAGGAATCATCCCCGGTAAAACGGATGAACTGAAGACAACGACGAAAAGATCGGCGGTTGACTTGCTGAAGTATTCGGCGAAGATGTCTAAGACAAAGCCGATCAGAATCCCGCCAGAAATTCCCAGAATTGCCGCATCGGGAACCACGTGTTTGGAAAGTCTGCCAAACAGGCGTGGAGCATTACCTTCGTGCGCTAAGCGGAAAAGCATCCGGCTAGAACTGTAGATTCCTGAGTTGGCACCGGATAAAGCGGCCGTCAAAACTACAAAGTTAATGATTGAAGCCGCTGCGGTAATGCCGACTTTGGCAAACGTCTCAACGAATGGCGAGCCGACGCTGTCCAATTGATTCCATGGGTAGATCGTAACAATGACGAAAATCGCGCCGACATAAAAGATCAGAATTCTAAACAAAACGGATTTAACCGATTTGACCACGGCTTTTTGCGGATTGGCAACCTCGCCAGCTGAGATTCCCAATAGCTCGATTCCTTCATATGATCCAACGATGATCGACATTGAGAACATAAAGCCCTTAAAGCCGCCGGCGAAAAAGCCGCCATGAGCCCAAAGATTGCTAAAGCCAATGGGGTGACCGCCATTGCCAAATCCCAGCAGAATCACCAAAAAGCCTAGAATGATCATTAAAATAATCGTTACGACCTTGATCATGGCAAACCAGAACTCCAAGGTGCCATATGCTTTGGCGCTGGCCAGGTTGGCAAGTGCTAAAAAGAAGATGATGATCAGACCCGCAGCCCACGTTTGAGTATGCGGCCACCAGTATTTAAGATATTCGGTTGAAGCAATGACCTCTGACATGCCGACCACGATATATTCAAAAACGTTGGCCCATTCCGCCATATAGCCAGCCATTGGGTGCACGTAATGCGTGGCATAGTCAGCAAACGATCCCGTGCTGGGATTGACGTAGATCATCTCACCCAAAGCCCGCATTACGATATACAGAATCAAACCGACAAAGGCATAGGCCAAAAGTACGGAAGGCCCGGTCCATTTGATGGTTGATTTTGATCCCATAAACAGTCCAACGCCAATCGCGCCGCCCAAAGAGATCATTTCCATTTGTCCAGCCGTCATCGTGCGCTTTAGTTTTGGCGCGACGTGGTTTTTCTCACTCATGCTGTGTCCTCCAAAAATAAAAGAGCGATTCAAATTATGAACCGCTCATCATTAACGTTAAGCTAATCGGACGTTTGAGCAGCTGACCATAATTCAGATGAATATTTAATTAGTCATGAAAAAACTGCATAAAAACTCCTTAAAAATAACTAGCTACCATTATACCGGTTCTGGCGAAGAATACCATTTAAAATTAGAAAATTCTTAGAGCTGGTTATTTATCAGACAGTCTGTTTCAATCCTTTTAGCAATTAGCGTTATAATGTTCAATAAATTTAACGAAATGAGGAAAGAAAATGGCAGACTCAACGCGTTTTTATGAAAAATTTCAACCAGTCCACTACGACATCTACCTGGATATCGATCGCGCCACCAAGCATTTTAAAGGCATTACGATGATCAAAGGTAATGCCGTGGACACTAAGATTGCGCTGCATCAAAAGTTTCTAAACGTTACCAGCGTCCAGGCTGATGGACAGGACGTGCCATTCAGTTTCAGCGACCTTCAAGAAGCCATTCAGCTTGAACTGCCGCATTCTGGCGACGTGGAGTTAAAAGTAGTCTATGACGCCAAGCTGACTGATACGATGATGGGAATCTATCCGTCATACTACACGGTTGCCGGTCAAAAAAAGCAGCTGGTTGGCACGCAGTTTGAAACCACGGCGGCGCGGCAGGCTTTCCCTGGGATTGATGAGCCAGAAGCCAAGGCGACGTTTTCATTAGCCATCAAGTATGATGAACAGCCAGGCGAAACCATCATTGCCAATATGCCAGAAGATCATGTTGAAAATGGCGTGCACTACTTCCAAGAAACCGTCAAAATGTCCACTTACCTGGTAGCATTTGCGTTCGGCGAGCTGCAGAGCAAGTTTGCCAAAACCAAAAGCGGTGTTGAGATCGGTGTCTTTTCTACTAAGGCCCACCAGCCAAAAGAGCTTGATTTCTCATTGGATATTGCCAAACGCGCGATTGAGTTTTATGAAGACTTTTACCAGACGCCATATCCGCTGCCGCAGTCATATCAATTGGCCCTGCCAGACTTTTCAGCCGGCGCGATGGAGAACTGGGGTCTGGTTACTTATCGTGAGGCCTATATGCTTTTAGATCCGGACAATACGACGCTCAATCAAAAACGGCTGATTGCCACGGTCATCACGCATGAGCTGGCACATCAATGGTTTGGTGATCTGGTTACGATGAAGTGGTGGGATGATCTTTGGCTGAACGAGTCATTTGCCAACATGATGGAATACGTGGCCGTCGATGCTTTGGAGCCGGAATGGAACGTTTGGGAGATGTTTCAGACTTCTGAGGTTCCAATGGCGCTGCAGCGGGATGCTACGGATGGCGTGCAGTCGGTTCACGTTGCCGTTGATGACCCTGCAGAGATCGATACGCTGTTTGATGGAGCGATCGTTTATGCCAAAGGTGCGCGGATGCTGGTGATGGTGCGGGCGCTGCTGGGTGATGATGCGATGCGCAGGGGCTTGAAGAACTACTTTGCTGCCCATCAATATGGCAATGCCACGGGAGCTGATCTTTGGCAGGCATTGGGTGAGGCTTCAGGAATGAACGTTGGCCAGATCATGGAGTCATGGCTGGAGCATCCAGGCTATCCGGTAGTCGAGGTTAAGGTTGAAGATGGCAAGCTTATGCTCAGTCAGCGGCAGTTCTTTATTGGTGATGGTGAGGAAAAGGACCGTCTCTGGCAGATTCCATTAAATGCCAATTATGATCAGGCACCGGCGATCTTTAGTGAACAAAGCATGGTTTTAGGCGACTATGCCCAGCTGCGAAAACAAAATGGTCGGCCGTTCCGCATTAATGTGGGCGACAATTCGCATGTCATCGTTAAATATGACGAGACGCTGCTAAATGATATTTTGGATCACCTTGATGAATTGGGAGCCATCGATCAGTTGCAGCTGCTGCAGGATCTGCGTCTGTTAGCAGAAGGACGGCAGCTTTCCTATGCCCAGATCGTCCCGTTGCTGAGTCGTTTTAAAGACAGTCGCTCTGGAATCGTTAATGAAATGCTGTACCATGTGGCCAACAGCCTGAAAAACTTTGTCGAGCCGGCTGCCAAGACTGAACGTCAACTGCAGCAGCTGTTTGATCAACTCAGCGTCAAGCAGGTGCAGCGGCTTGGCTGGCTTTCACAAAAAGGCGAGCGCAATGATGATCAACTAACGCGGCCAATCGTATTGAGCGCGGCCTTGTATGCGCAAAACTCTGATGCAGTCAAGCAGGCGCATACATTGTTTGATCAGTATCAGGATCATCTGGCGGATCTGCCGGCTGACGTACGGGGACTGGTGCTGGCCAACGAGGTTAAAAACTATGGCAGCCAGGAACTGTTTAATACGCTGCTGGCGGACTATCAAAAGACTGCCGATGCTGGCTTTAAACAGGATATCTGTGCAGCTTTGACTAAGACGCAGGATGATCAATTGATTGCCCAGCTGATTGATCGTTTTGAAGATGCCGATACCATCAAGCCACAGGATCTGCGGGCTTGGTTTAGAGGCGTTTTGGCTAATGATCATGGTCAACAGGCAGCCTGGGACTGGATTCAGCAGGAATGGTCATGGCTGGAAAAGACGGTTGGCGGTGATATGGAATTCCCAACCTATATAACTGTAATCTCTCGTATCTTTAAGACTTCGCAGCGATTGATCGAGTTCAAGCGTTTCTTTACGCCTAAGGAAAACGACCCAATGCTGAAACGCGAAATTCAAATGGATGAAAAGGTGATTGCCAGTCGCGTGGAATTGATTGAAAGCGAGCAGGCTGCGGTCAATGCTGCAATTGCCGAGACGGTTGCCGAATAACGAAACAGAAACTAAAAAACTGGTAGTGGCGGATGTCATTACCAGTTTTTCAATAGAAATGAAGTATTTTTGATTAGCGGTTGGAAAAGACGTTTACGATATCAAAATCATCGCACAGCCAATGTTTACGGCAGAATCATGGTGGCGCTTAACGGGACTTGATTGGCTTAAAACTGGCATCTTTTGGCGGATGGTTGATAATCCTGGCAGTATGTAAGAACAAGCCTTTTATAATCTCGTGACCACATGCCTTGTGAAGAAAGTCCGGCTTTAGGCGGTTGAGCAGCAAGAAATTACCTACTATTGGCAGTTTTTTGACCAAAAGTAGGTACGTGCATAGCCGATTTGAAGTGCAAGAGAAAATCCGGACAAACTTTTAAAATTAAGCGGCCAACTGTTGATTGCGATATTCAACTGGACTCAGACCGTCTGTTTTTAAAGAGATACGAATATTGTTGAAGAACATAATATAGCCGTTTACCAGGCGCTTGAATTCCTCGATGTCACGAACAAGGGGACGGCCATTGAGCAGTTCAGTCTTTAGAAGATGGAAGAAGCTTTCTACTGGCGCGTTATCGAGGCAGTTAGCCTTCCGCGACATGCTTTGGGTAAAGTGATGATCGGCTAGTTTTTGGGTATAGTAAGGCAGCTGGTAATGCCACCCTTGGTCAGAATGAATGATCGGCCGGGCATTATCAGGCAGGTTTTGCAATAATTCATCAAGCGTATCAGTGATTAGTTTACGATTTGGATGGTCGCTGATCTGACAGGCCAGTACTTCTTTGGTGCCCTCATCAACCATTACTGAAATATAAACTTTTTGTTGATTAGCCAGTTGGGTCTGCGTGATATCGGTGTGAATGACTTTATAAGGCTGGGTTTCATCAAACTTTTGCTTAAGCAGGTTCTTGGCGGTTTTTCCAACGGTTCCGCGATATGAGGAATACTTGCCGTTGCGATTCTGATTATAGATTGCGACTTGAACCTTCAACTGAGCCATTAGTTTACGGATGGTTTCGCCAGCTAAATGAGCGTTACGCTGATCCAGTTTCTTCTGAATGCGCCGATAGCCAGCGGTATAGCGATCGCGGACAACGTAGCTTTGGGCGATTTCCATTATTAGTTTTTTGACGTTGACGTATTTATCATATGGATTTTTCATACGTTCGCATTCATCGTAATAAGATGAGCGCTTCAGATCGATTCGTGCTAACAGATCGCCAATCTTATAACGCCGCTCTTTGGGAAGTGTTTTTTGATATGCTCTGATCTCGGTCACTATTTTCGTTTTGGCTTTGACGCTGAGGCCTTGACCAGAGCTTGGACTTTTTTTGCGATGTCACGATCCATTCTGGCGTAGTAGAGCTCCTTCTTGGTTTTATCAAGTTCGGCTCTTAAGCGGGCGATTTCAGCCGCCATTTCATGCTTATTACGATCTTCCTTCGTCAGTTGTTGTGTTTCTTTTTGCTTATGCTCCATGGTTTTCGCTGCCTTCTCTTTCTGAGATGCCAAGGCTTCGTTGCCGTATCTTTGAGCCGTGTTTTTCCAGGAGCTGACCTGAGTAGGACGTACATCAAATCTTGCGGCAACTTGTTCCAAGGTTTCCTCATGAGTTTGATAGTAGTCTACCACATCTTCTTTGAACTTCTGACTGAATTTTCGTTTGTTGGGTTGGGTAATGATCTTTCCTCGAAGCCGATAGTTGCGGATCCACTCGCCAACCCGACGAGGATCAATGTCATATTGCCTGCTTAATTCGCTAATACTGATATCATTTTTGCGTTCAAGGTATTCATGAACGATTTTGCTTTTTAACTCTGGACTGTATATATTCATAAAATATCACCTGCAATTACTAAACTCTTTGTCCGGTAATTGTAGTCCACTTCAATTCGTTTCGCTTTACCTACTTTAGACATCTTTTCTGCGAATCGTAGGTAAACTTGTATATTCTAATGCTGATTGGGTTAGACCAACTTTGTGAATTACCTACTATTGGGCGATTTTTATCAAATAGTAGGTAATGTTAGGGTTCCCTAACTCGATATACATTAGTTTTTACCTACTTATACATTGATTTTTGCGAAAAGTAGGTAATGATGGTTTTGTCATATGTTTTATACAAAAATTTCTGCATAAGAGCCGCTATTTAAGCTGTTAATGACGGACCTAAACTGATCTGGATTGCAGCAGCGTCATAACTATGGCGAAATCAGTCCCACAGCCCCTCAAAGCGGGTATTGCCTTTAGAAGCCGCGGTGTTGGCATCGACCGGCTCGCCATTGCCATTAATGAAATGAAACGTCAGGCCATTTTGCGTATCATAGTCGATCAGCGTGGTCTTGCCTGAAAAGAACCAGCTGTCTTGATCATCGATATGATAGTTGATCTCATCGATAATAACCTGCAAAACCGGCTGCTTGGGCTCATCTTCTCTTTGATAGGACTGCTTGGGACCATAATTAACGTGTCCATTGCGGCCGCCAGTTGGAGTAAAGAAGCGCACGCCGCTACCAGGCTGCAGATCCAGCTGCTTGATCAGCCATTGTTGAGCGGTCTTTGAAATTTTTAGCTGCATTAAATCACCTGCTTTTGTTTGCTAGAAAATAATTGTTTTAAGATATTTGAGCAAGCTCTATTCGATTCGCTGGCGTCATTAAAGTCCAAGCTTAACCGATGACCTTAGAATATCGAGGTTTGGGCCGTTATGCAAATAATCAGTGCCTAAAGCAAGCTTTGAATTGAAACGCTGACTTTGCCAATAATTAACTGGCAATCAAACCAGCAGCTAAAAATCGATCAGGGGATTTTTGATTTTTGCTGATAGACAGAAAGAATTTTGCGTTAAGATAGAAAAGACAGTGTAAAGAAAGAATTATTAATAAGGATTGATATTTAAAATGAATAGACATAGCTGGAATAAACGCCTGCAGAGCCTGATTTTGGTGCTGCTCAGCCTTAATCTCAGCCTGCTGGGTCTCTCCTCGATTGTTTCGGCTGATGGCGAGGCGACTGAAGAATCAACGGTCGTCGCGCAAGACAGCTCGTCAGACAGCAACGGCCACCAATCAGGACAAAACGTGGGCACGAGCCAAGATGTTGATGCCAAGGCTGCGATTGCCATGGATGCTAAGACTGGACAGATTCTGTATCAAAAAAACGCGCAAAAACGGTATCCAGTTGCCTCTACCATTAAAATTCTCACGCTGGCCGTCATTGAAAAAGACATTCAGGCTCATAAGCTAAGCTGGGATCAAAAGGTAACGATCTCACATCCTGTGGCGGTAATGGCCAACGACTGGCGCTTTTCCAACGTGCCGCTGAATGAGGGCGAGAGCTATACGATTAAGTCATTGGTTGATTCAATGATGCTGGTTTCAGCTGATGGCAGTGCCGAAGCGCTAGCCTTAGCTGATGCCGGCAGTGTGGCCAAGTTCAATGCCAAGATGCAGCAGGTGGCTAAAGAAGCTGGCGTAACCGATGCCAAGATCTATAACATGATCGGGCTCTCAAATGGGGATCTGGGGACTTTGCGCTTAAAAAATGTCTCCAAAAACGCCGAAAATCAGATTTCTGCCGTTGATCTGGCTAAGATTGCCAGTTGGCTTTTGAACCATTATCCAGATGTCGTCAATATTACCAAGACGGCCCAAGAAGACTTCCCAGTCAGTGATTCACAGACATATCACATGCAAAACATCAATCTGATGATTAAGGGAGCGGCTCTGGATCGAGCAGATGGCGAAATCGATGGCTTAAAGACCGGGACGACTGATTCAGCCGGCAACTGCTTTGTCAGCACCGGAACGTTTAGCAACCGCCGTCTGGTTACGGTAGTCTTAAACGTTCCTGGCGACTTCAATAATCAGTTCCAACAGACCAATAACCTCTATAATCGCGTGCTGGGTCGCTTTGCACCACAGACGATCAAAAAAGGTGCGCTGATCAGAGTCGGCCAAAAGAAGGCACGAGCAGCTAAAACAACGACGCTGTGGCTGCCTAAAGATACCAAGCTTGAAAAAAAGACGATTAAGATAAAGGGAACGCTGAAAGGCAGCAAGCTAACGCCTAACGACATGCCACAGGTTTCCCTGAAGCTAAAGTAAAAGCAAAAGCGCTGATTCAGACTGTTCCAAGCCTGCATCAGCGTTTTTATGCTAAATCGGTAAAGCAGTGTCGATCCTAAACTGCTGGATCTATTTGTTTAAGATCTTGCTGGTTGATTTAGCCAGCTTTTCGATTGTATTTTCGCCATTTTGCATTGAAGAATTGTCATCAGTGTAGACGGCAATCGTATAGCTGTCGCTGGCGCCATTGTTACCTGGGATGTAGCCGATACTGTTAATGATCCAGCCATCGTCTTCGTCCAGCCAGCCGTTTTTTAGGTAGAAATTGGTGCTGCCGGCTGAAATTCCCCATTGCTGATCGCTTTCAACGTTTTGCATCAGATTGCGGATATACGACTGCTGGCTGGTGCTCAAGAGATTGGATGAATAGAAGATGGCGTTCAGCAGTTTAAGCTGGTCGCTGGGGGTAGTAGTTGAAAGTCCCCATTCTTCATGGGCCTTAGATTCAGTCATTCCCAGTTTGTCAAAAGTCTCCTGCAGGCCGCTTTTTTCGCCCAGCTCAACAAACAGTGCCGAAGCGGCGGTATTGCTGCTGTTTTCAATCATGGCCTGGGCATTGGCCTGCTCGCTGCTGTTTAATGTACCCTGTTTCATCAAGAGACCGACCAAAATTGAGACCTTGACTGTGCTGGCCATGCGATATGAATGATTTGCAGCATTGGATGCCGTGTAGGTCTTTTTGGTTTGATTTGAATAGACGGCAATGGCCACGTGCCCGTCAGCCTGCTGCAGGGTTGGTTTCCAGGCGTCCTGCAGCTGGGTGTTGCTGTCGGCAGTCGATGAGGAGCTGTTAGAGACTACCTTTTGGACGATTTTTAAGGGCGATGACAGTTTAACGCTGGCGTTGCGGGAACCATTCAGACCAGGAATCAGCAAACCGGCCGTACATCCTAAGGCAACCAATATTAAGATGATCGTCAGCCATTTAAAAAGACGATGCCTTTGATTGGGTTTAAACTGAGTTTTTCGTGCTGGTCGCTGGTTCATTACAATTTCCTTCCATGATTTTTTTATTTAGAATATAAAAACTTTTGTAAAGACTAAAATAGTTTAACACCTCAAATTGAAGAATTCATGAATTTTGAAGCAGTTATGCCATGGGTGTAGGCAAAAGCTTTGTCACAGATTTTGAATTAACCTAAAGTAGATATCGTGATCAACATTGTTAGCTTAAGGAGTAATTTATGACATGGATGGATGATCAGCTGCGAGCTGACTTGCAAAATGGCTTTATCGACAGCAGTCGTCCGGCTGGCGCACTGGGACCAGAAATCTTAACCAATCGGCAGGGCAATACGATCTTTAACGAAATAAAAAATGAGCTGCGCACCTGTACGCACTTTAAGATGGCAGTTGCCTTCATTACGCCGGCTGTTTTAGTGCCAATCAAGTCGATCATGATGGACCTGGCGCAAAAAGGAGTTGGCGGTGAGCTTTTGACGGGAACCTATCTGCAGTTCAATTCTCCTAAGGTCTTTGCTGAATTGATGAAGATTCCTAATTTGAAGGTGCGCTTGACTGAAGAGGTTGGCTTTCACCAAAAAGGCTACTGGTTTGACCATCAAGACTATGAGACGTTGATCATCGGCAGTGCCAACCTGACGATGGACGCGCTTTTAAAAAATGCCGAATGGTGTCTTAAAGTCAGCTCTAAGCATCAAGGAGCCGTTGTGCAGCAATTTGCAGCTGAGTTTGGCGATCAATGGCAGGCGGCGGTTCAATTAAACGCGGCATGGCTGACGGCATATCAAAAAGGCTGGCAGGCACCAGTCTTAAACTCAGCATCGCAAACGAGCCATTCTGATCAGGTTATGCCCAATGCCATGCAAAAAGCCGCCTGCAAACGAATTGAGGCGCTGCGCCAGGCTGGTGAAAAGCGGGCCTTGGTGATTTCAGCAACGGGGACAGGGAAAACGTATTTGGCCGCGTTTGCCGTTCAAAGCGCCAAACCTAACCGCGTCTTGGTAGTTGCCCATCGTGAGCAGCTGCTCTTAAAGGCACGGGCCAGTTTTCAAAAGATCATTGGCGGTCAAGATCAAGACTATGGCTTTTTTACCAGTCAGCAGACGCCTGGTACCGCGCGATACGTATTTGCCACGGTTCAGACGCTGGCAAGGCACTTGGATCAGATTGGGCCTGCTGATTTTGATTATGTGATTATTGATGAGGTCCATCATGCCGGTGCAGCCAGCTATCAAAAAATCATCAACTGGCTGCAGCCGCGCTTTTTATTGGGACTGACGGCTACTCCGGATCGAACCGATGATTTCAACGTCTATGCTTTGTTCAACTACCAGCTGGCCTATGAGATTCGGCTTCAAGAGGCGTTAAGCGAGCGGATGCTGTGCCCATTTCAGTTTGTCGGCGTCAGTGACTATGTCTGGCAGGGGCAGACCGTTAGCGAAAAAACGCCGCTCAAACATTTGATTCAGCCTGAACGGGTGGACTGGATAATCAAAGTGGCTGACTATTATGGACATGACGGGGATGTCTTGCATGGCTTGATTTTTTGCTCGCGAACCAAAGAAGCTCAAGAACTGGCTATGCTTTTGACGCAGAAGGGGTATCCGGCGCAGGCGCTAACGGGACAGGATTCGGCAGCCAAAAGAGAGCAGGCGGTTGCCAGACTGCAAGCCGGTGAGCTGGTCTATCTGATCACGGTTGATGTTTTTAATGAAGGGATCGACATTCCCTGCGTCAATCAAGTGATCATGCTGCGCGATACGCAATCGGCAATCATTTTTCTGCAGCAGCTGGGACGTGGCCTGCGTAAAGCACCAGGTAAGCAGTTTTTGACAGTGATTGATTTTATCGGCAACTATCAGCACAACTATTTGATTCCCCAGGCACTGACTGATGATCATTCCCACCAGCGCAGTCGGGCGCTACAGACGCTGCGTGCCGAGCCAACCCTGGGAATTTCAACGATCTCGTTTACTCGCCTGGCCTATGAGCGGATCCTGGCGTCGGTTGAAAAGGCTCAGCTGACCGGGATGAGTCTGCTCAAAAGCGAGTTTAGCCAGCTTAAGCAGCGTCTGGGAAGAACACCATTGATGGCTGATTTTCAAAGAGCGGGAATCCTTGATGAAAGCATCTTTGCAGAAAAGTTTAAGACCTATCCGCGCTTCCTTCAAAAAATGGAAGCAACGGTCAATCTCAATCCTCAAACGGAGCCGGTTTTACAGTTTTTGACTGAAGAATTGGCCAATGGCAAGCGCCAGCATGAACTGATTTTATTGGCAATGCTGACCAAGCAGTCAACGATTACAGTCGCTGATTATCAAACGCAACTGCATCAGAATGGCTGTTGGGTTGATGACGCGACTTTGGCATCGGTTAAACGAGTATTGACGCTGGAATATTATCTGACTAAAGGCAAGATCGGCAGTCGGATCCGCTATGGCAATCAGCCTTTGATTATCATGGCTGGTCAGCAGATTCAGCTGCACCCCCAGATTCAAAACTATCTGAGAGACGCTGAGTTCAGGCTGTTTTGGAATGATGCCATTGAAACCGGCAGACTGCAGGCCCAAAAATATGATCAGAAACAGCCGCTGACGCTCAACCAGCGCTATACCCGCATGGATGCCGTCAAGCTCTTGAACAACGCGCAATACATGGTGCCTAATGGAATCGGCGGCTATTATTTCATGGGTGAGACGGGGATTTTGTTTGTGACCTACCACCACTCAAATACGCGGGCCGCGATTGACTTTGACAATCAGTTTCGCAGCCGGACGCAGCTTTCTTTTTATTCCAAGACCAACCGCACGCTGAACAGCCGCGATGCCGAGAAGCTGCTGAATCCCAACGCCAGCCTGCATCTATTCGTTAAAAACTCGGATGAGCAGGACCAGTCGCAGTTTGTCTACCTTGGTCTTTGCCAGGTTATGCCGGGATCTGCTCATGAGTTTTTGCAAAAAGGCACCAACAAGCCGATTTTTGGCGTGGAGCTGTTGTTAAAGCATCCTGTTGATCAAGCACTTTATCTGGCCTGGCAAAATGAAGGAGCGGCTCATCAGTTCTATCAAGAGAATTCATAAATAAAATAAAAAAAACGCGACTCAGGCCTCAGCAGGGCTTAAGTTGCGCGTTTATATGGTATTTAACGGCGTTTGGCATGGCGGACAGGGGGGGTGATGTTGTTGAGCTGCCAAGTCAGTTCATCAATCGTCATGATCCGCGGATTATCGTCCCACTGGCGGCTGTCAGAAAAGTCGGCAACATCCCAGTAATGATTGAGCAGGTTGAGACCGTCTTTGCTGATGGCAAGGTAGGCGTCTTCATGAACCGCGATTGCCAAGCCGAAGTTGATCAATGCCCGCAAGCGATGCAGAGCCGCCGGATTGCTGAGCAGCTGATGATTGATTAAAACGGCGTCGTCATTAAAGCGCAGCGGCTCATTGCCAGTCTGGCCCAGCTTTTCCAGCATGGCCAGCCAGACGAAATGCCAATAGCCAAGCTTGATGCTGCCAAATTGCGGCTGCTGGAAATTTTTTCTGAGACTTGCAACCAGCTCACGATGACTGCCATAACGGCGCAGATCAAAAGAAGCATCGGCAAAGCGGCGCGAGCGTTCATTTTCATGCCAGGAAAAACGCAGATAAAACAGCCGCTGACCATGCAAAACGTTGGCGTAGATGCTTTCGGTCGACTTGGCCTGATTAAAGGCAATCAGTTCGTAGTCGCGGTTGGGCAATGCGGCAATAATGGCATGGTGAATCTCATGCTGCCAATCGAGGGTTGCTTGCGCGGTCATTTAAAACTCCTCCTCTAGTGATGCTGACCTAATTATAAGCCAGGTTTTTATTCATTCTCAAACCTAAACTGCTGCAATGGTATGTTTTAGAGGCTGTCTTTTGCACAATTGGCTAAGAATGCCTGCTGACTCGATTGATTGGCGGAATTGTTGCCGTCCAATGCGGTATAATAGTTTTTAATGATGTTTTGAAGGGAGTTTTTGCAATGGATACCAAACAGTATAAATTTGTTGGCAAGGACTTTGATATTGAAGCGGCCCCAACCAAAATCGACGGCTATAACGATGAAGACATGGCCATGGTTGAAAACGTGAAGGGCCAGATCGAAGCCAATCTAAAAAAACTGAAGAAATTTCAAAAGAAGATGTATTCAAGATCGCGCTATGGCGTCGTCTTGGTCTTTCAAGCGCTGGATGCTGCCGGCAAGGACAGTATGATTGCCCACATCTTTTCTGGAATTGATCCGGTTGGGTTTACGGTCAATAACTTCAAGCAGCCCAGCAAGACTGATCTGAGTCACGACTATTTGTGGCGAATCCACCAGAAACTTCCTGAACGCGGGGCAATTGGTGTTTTGAATCGTTCCTACTATGAAGACGTTTTGGTTTCGCGGGTGCATCCTGAGCTGATTCTTAATGCCAACCTGCCAAACGTCTTAACGATTGATGATGTCAACGATGCCTTTTGGGATGGCCGCTACGAAGACATCCGCCAGTTTGAGAAATACTTGACGCGCAACGGTTATGTCGTTTTGAAGTTCTTCTTGCACGTTTCAAAAGGCGAGCAGAAGAAACGGTTTGAACGGCGCATCACCATGCCGGAAAAGAACTGGAAATTCTCGGCTTCAGACATCAAGGAGCGTCAATACTGGGATGAATACCAGCTGGCCTATGAAAAAGCCATCAACGAAACGGCTACCAAAAAGAATCCTTGGTACGTAATTCCCAGCGACAGCAAGTGGTACTCACGGCTGGTCGTCTCGGATATCTTGACCAATCGGCTGGGCAAGCTGGATCTTGCTTTCCCCGAAGTTACCGCTGAGCAAAAGGCGGCCATGGATGATGCGCTGCAACGCTTGGAAAACGAAAAAGATTAATCAGTGAGGAAAAATATGGGCCTGGTAAATTCATTTGATCAATGGCAGAAAATAACCGTGCCGCTTGACAGCTACCTTAGTCTCAAACAGCTTAACGATGGTCAGTGTCAGTGGGAGCTGATTGAAAAAAGCCATGCGGCACCAGTGATTGCAGACTGGCAGCACCGGCCGGCAAACGAGTTCAGCCATTTGCAGACCAAGCGACTGTACCAGAGCCTGGCACCGTTGATTCAAGATCAAACGGAGCGCCGCTGGTTTGTGGGCGAGCATCCTTGGTGGGACTGGTCATTTAATCTAAAATTTCTAGAAGATCTGACGCCAGATGATCCGCTGAATCAATGGATTGAAGAAATGGCCGACAAGCTGGATGGCTATTTGGAAAAGCAGCGCTATCAGCAGGCGGCTGCAATGATGGCCGGAGTGTTAGTCAAGAAGCTGCAGATATCGCCAACCCTGATCGAACCATACGCGGTCTATCTAAAAGCCAGCGCGCATCAATTTGCCAAGCACGGTTTGACGAGCGATCGCCATGTCACGGCAGCTCAGTTAAAAACAGCTGCTCATCATCTCTTAAATCGGCAGTGGGATCAGCTGCAGCTGGATCTCCAAAATATCAATGCCTGGTGGGACTGAGCCTTGTATAGCGGCTGGTGAAAGGAAATGCTTAGGCGTGAAATTGATGGGTTATTGGCCAGACAAGTGATCTTGATTAGAAAGCTTTGCTGGAGGATAAAAAACAGCGTTGGCGGAATGCTGACTATCAATGAATTGATGAATTTAGTTGCACTTGGCAGCAAAGTTTCATACAATAAATCCGTATACTATATACACACCTATTGCGCGACCCCTGCCTGGCTGACTAGTTGGACAGGGGTCGTCTTAGTCTAGGGGAGATTGCAATGAAAAAACGCAGAATTGTTTTGACTGTTGGGGGCATTTTGGCGCTGATCGGGCTGATTTTATTGGTCTGGGATTTTCGGCGCGAACTGATGCTGGTGGTTGACCCAACCGTGGCGCACCGGCATCAATTGATGAAGCTGATTCGTTCGCATGGGGCAGCTGATATCGTGCTGCTAACCATTGTGATTGGCCTTTTGAATGCGATCCCGGGGATGTCCAATTCGCTGCTGTGCATCCTGGCTGGTCTATGCTATGGACCATGGATCGGTTTTGCAATGAACTGGGTCGGCAACGTCTTGGGCAGCTGTCTGGTCGTTGAGCTGATCAGGCACGTCGACGTTTCGAAAAAAATCAAGACCAGTCGCCTGCTGACGGCACTGACCGATCAGCGGCATCCTTTGATTGGTTTGACGATTGGCTACATGATCCCCGTAATTCCCAGCGTTTTGGTAGATTATGCCGGGGTTAGGATGAAGCTTGATCGTGGGCATTTTCTGCTGATGATTGCCGGTGGAATGCTGCCAACCTCTTTTTTGTATGCGTTTGGCGGTGATGCACTGTTTAATGCTGATTTCAAGCGCTGCAGCGGGGCATTGGTCGCTCTGCTGATTCTGATCGCCATGTATTTCTTGGTTCGACGCCGGATGAAGAAGCCGGCCCGTCCAGCTGCTTAACGATTTATAAATTATAAAGCTAAAAACACCCCGCTTGGCAGTTGCCAGACGAGGTGTTTTTATAATGACTATTGATTCAGGTAAGCTAAAAAGCGTTGATAGTCTTGATCGACCTGTTTGGAATATTGAACCGCCCAGTTGGCCAAGCCTTCATCCAGCTGTTTTTGCTTGCGCAGATAGCCGGCAATGCGAGGAGCGGTAGGACTTTGGAAATGCGCCATGGCCAATAGGAAACTGCAGATCTCGGCATAAACGCTTAGACTTTCAAAATCCAAGCGGGTCGCGTCAATTGATTCCTTCATATCTCGGAATTGGCGCAAGTAGTAGCCGCGACCATCAAAATGCGTACTGCCGAGGAAAGGATCGGAAGCTGACTGCAGAACCTTTTGTGCCGTAACGATTCGCCGCCCAGCATTCAGACTGCTTTTGATGGATTCAGCAACCGGCATGGCCAACAGATTATAGCGCAGCGGCAAAGCTTCTTTCATCTGCAGGACCAGATGACTGCCATCAATCCCAGTCAGCAGCAATAAAAAGCAGCGTGTGCCAAAGCTGCCAACGCCGACGCTGTAGCGAATCACGTCAGAAAGATGGTAGCTGGCCAGCAAAACGCGGATGTCTTCTCTGACGTAGTTGCGATAGCTGTTGTAGGCTGCTTGAATCTGTCTGAACGTGTGGTCGCTGACGTGGCGGGCGCGAGGTGGATTCTCACGGAAGATCAGATGGCCACGCAGATCAAGCGTTGTAAATTTTTTAATGACCGTTTCTGAGTTGTTCTTATGGCTCTTTTTGAGAATTCGATCGACGATGCGGCTCATTTCGGCACGATCGTTATCCTCCAGCGAGTTCAGCGTTTGAATCATATCATGAATCTCGTATGAAAAATAAAAGCGCTGCAGCAGGGTGAGCGTCTCGGCATGCTTGACGCCGCGCCGATAAACCTTGCACATGCTGCTTAAGAGCGTCTGCAGCCGATCTGGCTCAAAATCGTTCTGCAGGCCAACCAGGTAGGTGCTGACCAAAAGACGCTTTAAGTCGCTTTCCCAATTGCCGATCCGAGATTCATCAAAATCATTGAGATCAAACAGCAATTTGCGTTCTGGCGAGGCATAGAAGCCATAGTTTCCTAAATGGGCATCACCATTGATAATGATTGAGATACCGCTTTGATACTGCTGCTTAAGGTCTTGTTCCATTAATTCCGCGGTGCCGCGAAAAAAGGCGAAGCGGCTGGCGGCCATGCGTTGATGACGCAATGGCAGCAGCTCAGGGATCATCTTGGCTTCGGTCAGCTTGATCAAATTGATCGGATCGCGCTGAACGGGGACGTATTCACCGAGCTTTTCGACTGGAACTTGGCGGCGCTGCAGCTTGCCATCGGTTTCCAGTTCGGCTTTTGTGGCGTTAACCTGGATTTTTTTTAGGTCAAAAACATCCAGAGGCTGATTGAGCATCACTGACAAAACTTCCTTCACATGTTTTTCAGCTGCCATACCGTTCCGTGAGCATTGATCCGCTCATCAAAGCCTGCCCAGACCTGACAAGGATCATTGAAGAAGCGCAGAGTCAAGACGTGTTCGCCGTCGTTGACGAAGATCTCGGCTAGCGAATGATCGATAAAGACGTCAAGCTTTAAAGGCTGATCGGCTGGCAGCTTTACGCTTCTTACCGTGCCAAAGTCAGGAGCGACAGGTTGGCCGGCATGACTGCGATCTACGCTTAGTTTACCAGTCCGCGTGTCAAAACGCACCTGTAAACCGGCAGAAAGATCCTGGGCAGCTGCTAAAAAGATCGTGCCAGCTTGGTCGGCAGCGATATCGACGCTCATCTCAAACTGACGGCCAGTCTTGATGTGGCTGACGTTGCCATTAAACGATTCAGCCTGGCCGCGCAGTTCTTTCATTGCCGCAACTGGTTTTTGAAGCAGGCGGCCGTTTTGATAGTGCAGTTCTTTAACCTGGCTCAGACAGTTGGCCCAGTTTTCCGTGTCAGTAGGATAGGAAAGATCTGGCAAGCCTACCCAACTGATGGCATAAGCCTTGCCATCTGGCGCGTTGAAGGCCTGCGTTGCATAGACGTCAAAACCATCATCCAGGTTGACGGGAATCTGCGAGCTGTTGATCAGTTTAGCCTTTTCATAGTCGAAATCGTCACCAATCAGATACATGTTCGGGTAGATGTTTTCATAATCCGCTACCTTTTTATCCAAGCCTTGCGGACAAAAAATCAAAACGGGATGACCGTCAACGTCGATCAGATTGGGACATTCGCACATATAGCCCATTGAATCGGCCATACAATCAACATAGCCGACTTCTTGCCAGCCAGTCGTAAGCTCATCGCTGACCCATAGATCGATGTGTCCTTCCTGAGTGTCTTTTTCCTGTGCACCAATGATGGCATAGTATTTTCCATCATGTTTCAATAACTGTGGGTCTCTAAAATGCTCGCTGATGTGATCGGGATTGACGAACAGCGGCTGGTCCAGCTTGACTACCTGATTCTGTTTGTCCAGCCAGGCTCCCAGCTGATAAGGCGTTCTTTGCCAGTCAGCGTCACGATGATTACCGGTATACATTAAGAACAGCCGATCATCAATTACACGGGCCGATCCTGAATAAGCGCCATGACTGTCATATTCAGTGTCCGGTGCCAGGGCCAGGCCATGATTCTGCCAATGTACCAGGTCCGGTGACGTCATATGCATCCACGACTTCAGACCATGAGCGGCACCAAATGGGAACGATTGGTAAAAAACGTGCCATTCATTATTGTAATAAGAAAAGCCGTTTGGATCGTTCAGCAAGCCAGAGCTCGGCCGCACGTGATAATGCATCTGATAAGACGAATTGGCGGCCTGTGCCTGCAGTTTCAGCAGTTCTAAGGCGCTGTGCTTTTCATAAGGTAAGTAGCGTTGCTCGCGAGTCCATTCCATAATCTCAACCCCTCTGTCAATTTGAAAGCGCTGTTTTACATTCTAATTTTAAGGAGTTGGCGGCTTGATGTCAAACGTTTATCAATCAATGCTTGCGGCCAGTTTCATCTGACAATGAGGAATATTATCCAATAGGTAGATCTCGGATGTCTGCTTAAAGCCAAAGCTGCCATAAAACTTGGTTAGATATGCCTGCGCTTCAATCTCAACGTCAAGACCTGGAAAATGCGTTGAGATATAGTCTAAGACGGCTTTGAGCAGCTGATTGCCCAGCCCCTGCCTGCGGAATTTTTCAACGACCAGCACGCGACCAAACGTTACGTAGTCTTTTTTGGGCATGATGCGCGCGTAGGCCATCAGTTCATTGGTCTGATCATCTAGCATCCGCACGTGAAAGCATTGATAGTCTTCGTCATCGACTTCTTGATAATAGCAGGTCTGTTCAACGACAAAAACGCGGGTCCGTTCCTTAAAGATCGTAACCAGTTCTGGCGGCGTCAGTTCATTGGTCTGTTTTACGTCAATCATGATAAAACCTCCTGTAATGTCAGCTTGAATTAGCGTTATTATTTACTTGTAGTCTAAGTATAGGTTTTTAGCAAGCGAGGTGGCAATATGGAGAAAGAAGAATCAATTCCAGCAATGATGCATGCCTGGGCGGTTGTCAAGCCGGGTCCGATTGATGGCGAACGATCACCGCTTCAGTTTGTCTTAAAGCCAGTGCCGAAGCCAAAGCGGGGCGAGGTTCTGGTTAAGGTGCTGGCCTGTGGCGTCTGTCATACTGATCTGCACGTCAGCGAAGGCGATCTGCCGGTTCATCAGCCCAACGTCACGCCTGGTCATGAAATCGTGGGGCAGGTTGTGGCGTTTGGCGAAGATACGCAGCGCTTTAAACTTGGTGAGCGCATCGGGATTCCCTGGTTTCGGCATGCCTGCGGGGTCTGCCGCTTCTGTCGCTCGGGCCGTGAAAATCTTTGCCCACATTCATGCTACACGGGCTGGGATCACGATGGCGGCTATGCAGAGTACGTTACGGTACCAGAAGGATTTGCCTATCGAATTCCTGCACGTTTCGATGATCTGACGGCGGCCCCGCTGCTCTGTGCCGGGATCATCGGCTATCGGGCCTATCTGCGTGCCAACGTTCCGGCAGGCGGTCGCTTGGGTTTGTACGGATTCGGCGGTTCAGCGCATATCACGGCGCAGATTGCGATTAAGCAGGGAATTGAGGTTCACGTCTTTACAAGGGGGAAAGACGCGCAGCAGTTTGCTCGTCAGCTGGGCTGTGCCTCCGCGCAGGGTGCCTATGATCAAGCGCCGGTACTGCTTGATTCGGCAATCATGTTTGCACCAGCCGGCCAGATGATTCCTAAGGCTTTGGAGAGTCTGGTGCCAGGGGGAACGCTGGCTTTAGCAGGTATTCATATGAGCGACATGCCGCAAATGGCCTACCAGGATCATCTCTTTCATGAAAAAGTGCTGACCAGCGTTGAGAGCAATACGCGGCGTGACGGTGAAGAGTTTTTGACGCTGGCTGATCGTCTGGATATTCATCCCAGAGTTGCCGAATATCCGCTGGCTAAAGCTGATGAAGCATTGCGGCGGGTTAAGCAGGGCGATATTGATGGTGCCTGCGTCTTAAGAGTCGGGACAAGCGAATAAATTAAAAAAATTTTAAATTCCAACAGGCGGTTAAAATGCCTTTAAAACGGGATTATATGTCAACCCATTGTCATTTTACCGGTAAAAATAATTGTTAAACGATTGACATTTTGCGAAAAGCAGGTATGATAAATAACAGTAAAAGCGCTTACAGATGTTTTTAACATTTATTTTATTTGGTTAGCAATGCAATTATTTATCTGGGGAGAGCAATTATGGATCATAAACGAGTCGCCCAAACCGTTGTCAAAGCGGTGGGCAAAGATAACATCGTGGCTGCTGCGCACTGTGCCACGCGGCTTCGTTTGGTGGTCAAGGATGATTCCAAGATCAATCAAAAAATGTTGGATAGCGACGCCGACATCAAAGGGACGTTTGAAACGAATGGTCAATACCAGATCATCATTGGCCCTGGTGATGTCAACAATGTCTACGATGAAATGGTTAAGATTACCGGCTTAAAGGAAATGTCAACCCAAGAGCTGAAGCAGGTTGCCGCCAAGAACCAAAAGACGAATCCGGTGATGGCGTTCATCAAGCTGCTGTCTGATATCTTCGTACCGTTGATTCCAGCCTTGGTTGCCGGCGGTCTTTTGATGGCTTTGGACAACGTGCTGGCTTCACCTGGTCTGTTTGGGCCAAAGTCAGTCATTCAGATGTACCCTTCGCTCAAGGGAATCGAATCAATGGTCAACGTAATGTCGGCAGCGCCATTTACGTTCCTGCCAATTCTGGTTGGGATCTCTGGTGCCAAGCGGTTTGGTGCCAACCCATTTTTGGGCGCGGTTGTCGGTATGATGATGACCTCGCCGCTGCTGCAGGCGGGCCACTTCTGGAACGTCTTTGGCCTGCACGTTTCAATGCAGCCTTACACGGGCCAGGTTATTCCGGCGCTGGCTGCAGTTTGGCTGCTGTCGATCTTTGAAAAATGGTTCCACAAGAAGCTGCCAAGTGCGGTTGACTTCACGTTTACGCCGCTGCTGTCGATTCTGTTGACCGGTTTTCTGACGTTTACCATTGTGGGTCCGGTTATGCGGGATCTTTCCGACTGGATCACGGCTGCGATTGTTTGGATCTACAACACGCTTGGCTGGGTCGGAACTGGTATCTTTGGTGCCTTCTACTCCCCAATCGTTTTGACGGGTCTGCACCAAAGCTTCCCAGCCATCGAAACGCAATTGATCTCGGCCTTTAAGTCGGGAACTGGCTATGGCGACTTCATCTTTGTCGTTGCTTCCATGGCTAACGTTGCGCAAGGGGCTGCGACGACAGCGGTTTACTTCCTGACCAAGAACAAGAAGATGAAGGGCCTTTCCAGCTCAGCCGCTGTTTCGGCACTGCTGGGGATTACTGAACCGGCAATCTTCGGGGTTAACCTGAAATTGAAGTTCCCATTCTTCTGTGCTTTGATTGGCTCGTGTGTTGCCAGTGCATTGGCTGGTATGTTCCACGTGATTGCCGTATCACTTGGTTCGGCTGGTTTCATTGGCTTCCTTTCGATCAATGCCAAGTCGATTCCGCTTTACATTCTTTGTGAGCTGATCAGCTTTGCCATTGCATTCTGTGTCACGTTCTTCTATGGCAAGGCCCACCGCAACCTGATTGATCCAGTTACTGAAGCTGAGGCTGACGCTGAAGCCAAGGCAGTTGAGGTTCAGGCTGAGGCAACGGCTGCTGAGCCTGCTGGTGCCGTTAAGAGTGAAGAAGTTCTGAGCCCAATTGACGGAAAGGTAGAAGATCTGTCCAAGGTTAAAGATGAGGTCTTCTCCCAAAAGATGATGGGTGATGGCGCGGCTGTCGTACCAAGCGATGGCACCATCTACTCACCAGTTGATGGTAAGATTACCGTTGCTTATGCTACTAAGCATGCATACGGCATTACGTCTGATGATGGGGCTGAAATTCTGATCCACGTTGGTTTGGATACGGTTAACCTGAAAGGCGAACACTTCACCAGCGCAGTTGAGCAAGGCCAAACGGTTAAGCGCGGCGACAAGCTGGGGACGGTTGATCTCAAGGCTGTTGAAGCGGCTGGCTACGATACTACGGTAATGATCGTCGTAACGAATACGGCCAGCTACGCCAAGGTTGAACACGTTGCAGAAGGCGCGATCAAGCATGGCGAAAAGCTGATTGAAGTTGCCAAATAACGAGTAAACATCTTTGCATTAATGCTAAAACCGCTCGATGACTGGGAATCGGGCGGTTTTTGATTTATTTGGCAACTGCAGCAATTGGAATCAGCATTGCAGCGGTCGAGAATGTCTGGGTCGGCATGATCCTGATCATGGCTAAGAATCTAAGCAAGGCGGATAATTCGGAGTCTTGTAGTCAGTCAAGCATCTGATCTTCATCAAGAAGCGATTATCTGTCAGTTGTAAAAGTCGTCATCAAACGATAGTGGCGGTGTTATGCAAAAAATTCTGCATAATTTTAGATAACCAAAGACGACTACCTACTATTGGTGAAAAAACGATGCATAGTAGGTAAAAATTAATGTATATCAAGTTAGGTGAGCCTAATATTACCTACTATTAACTAAAAATCCCTTAATCGTAGGTAATTCACAAAGTTGGTCTGACCCAATCAACCCTAGAATATGCATTGTTACCTACGATTTGAAGAAAAGCTGTCAAAAGTAGGTAAAGTTGGATTGGCCGAATATACAGCTGCCTACTATGGATGAAAAAACAAGGTAAAGTAGGTAAATTCAGTATTATCAGCGGTTAAAGATCCAATTCTTTCACAAGGTTGGTCGTCTGACAGTCGTAATGACCTAATAAGATGTCATTTTGAGCCTAACGATTAAATATCGGCGGTTTTAATTATGTTTAGCGGATGGTGGTTGACTACTGCTGCGTCATTGTACTTGAGCTTCTAGTTTGCAAAATGGTTTTGGCAAGCCAAATGCTGCTGAAATTATTGTTGAGGTTAATGGTGCTTGACTGCCGGAGTCATTTTTAGTTTCCAATTTCTGTAGAGCATATAGTATATCAATAGATGCCAAGCCGGCCAGCGGTTGTCTCAAAATTTTTCATTGCAGTAAAAACGTTGATCAATATCAGATCGTGTTAGTCCAAAATAATGATAGAATTAGGTATAAATTGATTTTCTATATTAGCAGGAGGAAAACATGACCTATCCACAATTGAACCTGGCAGATGCCAAGGGACCTAAAGCAACCATCAAGACCAACCATGGTGACGTAACCATTCAGCTGTTCCCAGATCAGGCGCCCAAGACGGTTGAAAACTTCATTACGCTGGCCAAGCAGGGCTACTATGATGGGGTAACGTTCCACCGGGTGATTCCCGA
The DNA here is from genome assembly GCF_039955095.1 of Limosilactobacillus sp. WILCCON 0051. Lineage (NCBI taxonomy): Bacteria > Bacillati > Bacillota > Bacilli > Lactobacillales > Lactobacillaceae > Limosilactobacillus > Limosilactobacillus allomucosae. Next base: position 2,129,270 of record NZ_CP154878.1, on the reverse strand, counting down.
ATTTATGATTCAAGGCGGTGATCCAACCGGGACTGGAGCTGGCGGGCAAAGCAGCTTTGGCGCACCATTTGAAGATGAATTCAGCCGTGAGCTTTTTAACTTCAATGGCGCGCTGTCAATGGCCAATGCCGGTCCTAATACCAACGGCAGTCAATTCTTTATTGTCAGTGCTACGCAGGTACCTGGCAATATGATTGGTCAAATGAAGCAGCTGGGCTGGCCAGCCGAAGTCATCGCCAATTACGAAAAGAATGGTGGCACGCCATGGCTTGATGGGCACCACACCGTCTTTGGCCAGGTCGTCAGCGGCATGGACGTGGTTGATGAGATCAGCCGGGTTGCTCGTGATGCTGCTGACAAGCCTAAAGAAGACGTTGTAATGACGACGGTTGAAATCACAGAAGAATAATATGAGTACGATACTGCTGATGGCTTGCTTGAGCTGATCAGCAGTATTTTTTATTGCTGCTGATTGACTTTTAAATGTAAATGTCTAATTAATCAATTAAACGAAAAATTTTTAGTTTTTTTTGAAATTAATTAAAGATTGTGCAAAAGTTTCAAAAAGATTAAAACAGCTTAGGAAAGGCATTTTAATGGGGGATTATAAGGAATTCTTATCAGCTCTATTTGTTTTGACTATATCTAATTATGCAGAGTAAAGTTGGAATCGTAAAAAAGCAACAACGCTTACATCACTTTGTTTATATCGCATGTTGAATTCAATTGGAGGTTTTAATATGCCAGAATTTCGTACTGAAGAAGATACTCTAGGTCCAGTTCAGATCCCTGCTGATGCTTTGTGGGGCCCTCAAACTGAACGGAGCCGTCACAACTTCCCAACTGGCCAATACATGCCAATCGCCATCATTCGTGCACTGCTGAACATTAAAAAGGCAGCTGCCCAAGCTAACATGGAAACCAACGCTATTTCAGAAGAAAAGGGCAGCCTGATCGTTAAAGCCGTTGACGAACTGCTGGCCTTAAGCGATGAGGATCTGCGCAAGGACTTCCCATTGAAGGTCTACCAAACCGGTTCTGGTACGCAGACCAACATGAACACTAATGAAGTCGTTGCTCACAAGGCCATGCAGATCAACCCTGACGTAGAGATTTTGCCTAACGATGACGTCAACAAGGGTCAAAGCTCAAACGACACGTTCCCAACGGCAATGAACGTCGTAGCCTTGGAAGCCTTGGATAAGCTGAAGCCAGCCGTACAGCACCTGATTGACGAACTGAAGATCAAGCAGGACAAGTACTGGGAAACGGTTAAGGTTGGCCGGACCCACCTGCAGGATGCCGTTCCATTGACTTTTGGCCAAGAAGTCTCTGGCTATGTGGCTGCGCTTGAACATGACTTGAAGTACATTGAACAGCTCGAACCAACGCTGGAAGAACTGGCAATTGGTGGTACGGCTGTTGGTACTGGTCTGAACGCCGCTGAAGGCATGCCTGAAAAGATCGCTGAAAAGCTCAGCCAGGCATATGGTCTGAAGCTGACTGCCAAGAGCAACAAGTTCTACGGCCTGTCGCACCATTCTGGTCTTAACGTGGTTCACGGTGCCTTGAAGACGCTGGCAGCTGACATGTTCAAGATTGCCCAAGACATCCGGTTCCTGGCTTCTGGTCCACGGGCTGGCTATGGCGAGCTGCACATTCCTGCCAACGAACCAGGATCTTCAATCATGCCCGGCAAGGTTAACCCAACTCAAGCTGAAGCCGTTACGATGGCTGCTCTGCGGGTCTTTGGCAATGACGTGGTCGTTTCAACTGCCTCTTCACAAGGTAACTTTGAAATGAACGTCTTCAAGCCGGTTATGATCGATGCTTTCTTGGAATCTGCCGACCTGCTGACGGGTACGACGATGGGCTTTGCCGACAAGATGATTCATGGCTTGACGGTTAACGAAAAGCGGATGAAGGAACTGCTGGACAACTCGCTGATGACCGTGACGGCACTTTCTCCACACATCGGCTACCATGACAGTGCCAAGATTGCTCAAGCCGCTGACAAGGCCGGCAGCACGCTGAAGGAAGCCGCTTTGAAGTCTGGCAAGGTTACTGAAGAACAATATGACGAATGGATGGATCCGCTGAAGATGACCAACGCTGATCGTCATGACTACGAAGACTAAATCAAAGGAGCTGCAAAATGGCACAATTTCAAACCACGCCAGTCAGTCAACTGGCAGACAGCTATGATGCGGTAATCGTTGGTTCTGGCGGTACCGGTCTGGCAGCCGCAATTCAAGCTCATGAACTGGGAATGAACGTAGCGGTACTGGAAAAAGAAGAGCAGCTTGGCGGCAATACCAACCGAGCATCTTCCGGGATGAACGCCGCCGAGACCAACGTTCAGCTCAAGCATGGCATTATTGACAACATCAATGACTTCTACCGTGAAACCTACAAAGACGGTGGCAAGCTCAATGATAAGGATATGCTGGGATTCTTCGTCGTTCACTCGCCACTGGCAATCGACTGGCTGGCTGATCATGGCATCAAGCTGGAAGACGTTACGATTACTGGCGGGATGTCTAAAAAGCGGACGCACCGCCCAGCCTCTATGGCGCCAATTGGTGGATTCCTGGTTAAGAGCCTGCTGGATGTGGCGGCTCAAGAAAAGATTCCGGTCTTCAACAAGGTCAAGGTCGAAAAACTGGTCAAAAACGATCAAGGCGCAGTTGCCGGCGTAGTTGCCAATGTTGATGGTCAAACCAAGCAGATCAATGCCAAGGCCGTCTTACTGGCAACTGGTGGCTTTGGTGCCTCCAAGGAATACATCAAGCGCTACCGTCCAGATCTGGCCGACTACAAGACGACCAATCAGCCAGGTGCAACCGGTGATGGCTTGAAGCTGGCTGAAGAGGTTGGCGCCCAACTGACGCAGATGAATTTCGTTCAGGTTCACCCAACCGTTCAACAAGACAATCCACATGTCTACCTGATTGGTGAAGCCGTTCGTGGTGAAGGCGCAATTCTGGTTAACTTCCAAGGCAAGCGTTTCGTCAACGAGCTGAACACGCGCAAGATCGTCTCAGAAACGATTACCGCCTTGCCAGAACACAGTGCCTACCTGATTTTTGACCAAGGCGTGCGTGATCATGCCAAGGCTATCGAGTTCTACGACAAGGTTGGGCTGGTCGTTCATGGCAACACGATTGAGGATCTGGCTAAGAACCTGAAGATGGATCCAGCTGTCTTGAAGAACACGGTTGAAACTTGGAACCAGGCTGTCAAAGCTGGCGACGATAAGGAATTTGGCCGGACGACAGGGATGGATCGCGATCTGTCCAAGCCAGGCTACTTTGCCATTCATATCGCACCTGCCATCCACTACACGATGGGTGGAATTCACATCAATACCAAGACACAGGTACTTGATGGCAATGGCGACGTTATTCCTGGCCTGTATGCAGCAGGTGAGGTTTCTGGCGGCCTGCACGGCAACAACCGGGTCGGTGGCAACTCAATCGCTGAAACGATCATCTTTGGTCGTCAAGCTGGTCAACAAGTAACGGTTTATGCTCGCGAACATTAATTTTCTGCTTTGAGTAGGGTACGCGGGTCTGAATAGATTAATATACGACAGGGTTGGTGGGACGTTACCCTGTCGTATTCTTAGCCATTATTTTGTTGAAATTATCACAAGAAGCGTGTACAATACTAAACTTTGTTGGAAAATTTTGAAAATAGTGCTGCAAGTGCTGTTTCAGTCGAGTAGAGAGGAAAATCAGATATGTCAAAAGTTATGCTGGTTGGCGATGGTGCAGTTGGTTCTGCTTTTGCCAACGATTTACTGCAACACGTTAGTTTAGATGAATTGATCATTGTTGATCGTAAGACGCAAAAAGCGGCTGGCGATGCAATGGATCTGGAAGACCTGGCCATGTTTGATGGGACGACGGTGGTTCGCGCTGGTAAGTATGAAGACGCAGCCGATACCGACGTTGTAGTCATCACAGCGGGGATTCCGCGCAAGCCTGGCGAGAGTCGTTTAGATCTGGTCAACAAAAACGTTGGCATTTTAAAGACGATCATCGATCCAATCGTTAACAGCGGCTTTAAGGGAATCTTTGTCGTTGCTTCCAACCCAGTTGATATTTTGACGACGCTGACGCAGCGGATTTCTGGTTTTCCAAAGAACCGGGTCATTGGTACGGGAACCTCGCTTGATACGGCCAGACTGCGAGTTGCGCTTGCCAAACGCTGTCATGTGCCGGTACGCGAAATCAGCGTTGACGTTTTAGGCGAGCATGGTGATACGTCATTTGCCAACTTTGATGAAGCAACGATTGCCGGCAAGCCCTTAAAAGAGTTTGCGGATGTCAGCGATGAAGAGCTTGAAGAGATGCAGTCTGGGGTCAAGAAAAAAGGTGGCGCGATTATTCGTTCCAAAGGCGCTACCTACTATGGCGTTGCCCGCTGTCTGTCTTTGATCTGTGAGGCCATCATCTTCAATCGTTCAATCGTTTTGCCATTGTCGGCACCTTTGAATGGTCAGTATGGCATCAATGATCTGTACTTAGGGACGCCGGCCTCCGTTAATCGGACTGGAATTCGTTATGTTATTGAAACGCCGCTTTCTGAACGCGAGATAGCGGCAATGCAGCACTCCGCCGCCAAGATGAAAGAAGTTTTGGATGGCGTTGAGCTTTAGATTAGGATTTTGAGACAACCTTTTTTGGAGGAAATATCACAATGGGTTTAGCAAAAGTTAAGTATAAGGGCTTTATTGCCCCATTAATTATCGGGCTGCTGATCTGGTTTACGGCTCCGGTTCGGCCAGCTGGCGTTTCAGTTGCTGCCTGGCATATGATGGCGATCTTTATTGCAACGATTGCTGCCTGCATTACGCAGCCGCTGCCAATTGCTGCAGTAACGCTGATCGGCTTTACTGTCATGGTACTGACCAAGCTGGTACCAATGGACGATGCATTGACGGCCTTCAGCAATTCTTCTTCTTGGCTGATTGCCATGGCCTTTATGTTGGCACGGGGGATCATCAAGACTGGTCTGGGTCACCGGATTGCCCTGTATCTGATCAAGGCCTTTGGTAAAAAGACGCTTGGTCTGGCCTATGCCGTTGGGGGAATCGATCTGATCACGGCGCCAGCTACGCCTTCCAACACGGCCCGTGCCGGGGGGATCGTTTACCCACTGGTTGAATCCCTGGCCAAGACGTTTGGTTCCGAACCAAATGACGATTCACGCAAAAAAATCGGGGCGTTTCTGACGTTCTCTGAATTTAACAGCAACATCATCACCTCGGCTATGTTTATGACGGCCCTGGCACCTAACCTGGTTATCGTTGCCCTGGCTAAGACGATGAAGATTCACATTACCTGGCTGGGCTGGTTTACGGCCAGTGTCGTACCTTGTCTGCTGCTGTTTATCCTGGTGCCATTCGTTATCTACAAGATGTATCCGCCTGAGATCAAAGAAACGCCAAATGCTCGTGAATGGGCTGACAAGAGCCTGCGCGAAATGGGACCAATGAAGGTTTCTGAAAAGATCATGGCTGGCGTCTTCATCTTAACGATCGTTTTGTGGATGATGTCCAACACATTGGGCATTGAAGCTTCATTCGTTGCTTTCTTGGCAATCTCACTGCTGCTGATCTTTGGGGTTTTGACTACTAAGGATCTGCTGAGTGAAACAGGTGCCTGGAACGTTTTGATCTGGCTTTCGATTCTGGTCTTCATGGCAGGCGAGCTTTCTGAAATGGGTCTGATCAAGTGGCTGTCCAAGTCAATTGCCAGCGGTCTGCATGGTATGAACTGGGTTGCAGTTCTGGCAATTCTGATGATCATCTACTTCTACGCTCACTACCTGTTTGCCAGTGCCACGGCGCACGTTACGGCTTTGTACGCTCCGTTTGTCGGAGTTGCCGTTTCGGCGGGGGCACCAGTTATGCTGGCGGCAATGATGCTGGCATTCTGTTCTTCAATCATGGCTTCGACTACTCACTATGCCAACGGTCCCGCTTCCATTTTGGCAAGCTCCGGTTATGTTAAGCAGGGTGAATGGTGGCGCATGAGCTTTGTCTTGGGTCTGCTTTATCTGGTAGTCTTCTTGACGGTAGCACCTCTTTGGATGAAAGTTATCGGCATGTGGTAGACATGCAAAAAAGCGATCCAGTTTGGGTCGCTTTTTTTGCATCGAAAGGAAAGATTATGAAATTTATTACATCAGATCACATACGCCTGGATTATGATGATGAAGGAACTGGCTATCCGGTTATATTGGTCAGTGGATTAGGAATGTGCAAGGAAATCTGGCGGCCAACCAAGGAATTTCTGCTGCAAAGCGGCTATCGGGTAGTTACTTTTGATGCGCGCAATCAAGGAGCCTCTGAACATACCTTTAAGGGTGCGCGCATTTCACGGCATGCAATCGACGTTTATGAATTGCTGAAGAGTCTGTCGATTGAGCATTGTCTGGCAGTGGGACATTCAATGGGGGCTTCGACGATGTTTGGCTATGTTTCGTTATTTGGCCGTGGTCAGTTGGATGGCCTGATTGATATCGATCAAAGTCCTAAGATGATTAATGACGAGACGTGGCATTATGGCTTTAAGGATCTGACCTGGGATGAATTCCCGGCAGCGCTGAAAATGCCGCTTGGCCGCGCTACTGCCGTCAAGATTGACGAGGCTACGGTTGATGCCGTTCGTCAGGCCAATACCCTGCATCCGTATGACCAAAGCGCCAATTTTAATTTTGCGATTGACCATGCCTTCCAAGACTGGCGCGATATCATTGCGTTGATGCCGGTACCGTTTTTGGCGGTTGCTGGTGAAAAGTCGCCATACTTTAATCCCGATTTTCTGCAGGCAATTCAGATCCTAAATGAAAAAGCGCAGACACAGGTCGTTGCCAATGCCGGTCATGCCGTGATGGCAGAACAGCCAGCTGCCTTCAACCAGATTTTAGATCGTTTTGCGATGGGCGTGCAGTCATAAAAAAACGCCGCCTACAGCAGACGACGCATAAAAATCAGTTATTGTCCAATTCCAGCAGGACTCGGTTGGCTACGGCCTCATTGGTAATAATGTCGGTTAAGAGACTGCCGCGTAAGGCTCCCAGCATGGCGCGGGCCTTAAACTTGCTTTTAACGACGCCAATGCGGCAAGGTACCTCTAAAAGCGCGGCTACGGAGGCACCAAATAGTTTGTCGCTCTTTGGCGTCAGAATCTGACCATCAATGCTGTAGGGACGACCGTAAAGCATACCGACGATTTCTTGACGATCAACGTTTTCGAAAATTTCGTTAAGACTTTGATGCCAGACCCGAATGCTGTTGACTGAGTCAATCGTGCCAATACCGGTAAAAAGCATGTCCATCTTACCGCACTGTTCAAAGACGTTAGCCATGGCTGGTTCGTTTTTAAGCTGTTCTCTGACGGTGTCGTTGAGAACATAAAGCGGAGCCGGAATGGTCAGGTAACTGGATCCATACTTGGCGGCGGCGCGCTGAACCAATGGCGTTGCACCGATTGCCGAGCTGTATTTGAGATTGTCGCCCATAAACTGGGTAAAGACCAGGTCATCACGGACGTCGGTTTGGAAACGATTGATGATGTTCATCAGCGTTCCGCCCCAGCTGACGCCAACGATTTCGCTGCCTTTAATATGACGCTGAATCTCCGCCGCGGCAAAGTCGATGATGTTTTCGATATCAGCGTTGGTCGTAGCTGCGTCTTTGATGATCATCGTATTGGTATGCGGAAAGAGCTCCGCAAAACGAGTCTCTAATTCAGTGTTGCGATCGATTGGTGAATTGATGGTGATTCTAACGATGCCAGCCGCGCGTGCCTCATTTAAAGCCTTGGTAATCAGATAACGGCTTAATTGGTATTTTTCCGACAGCTGGGTGATGGTCAGCTGGCCAAGATAATAGTCGCGGGCAATATCGGCCAGCTGTCCTTGCTGTGTGATGTCGTTCATATTAATGTTCCTTCTTTCTAAAGACGATTCTGAATCTCTTTTTTAATAATATCAAACTTTTTTAATTTTGAAAAAATATTATAACTATTTGAAATATTTAAAAAGGGAGAGTAAAATTATTGATGAGAGATTTGAAATAAAATATAGATGAGTTTGAGAATTTGATAACTTGAAGGGATGATTAGATGACTTCAGAAGAAGATGCTATTCTTCGTCTGCATCAAGCCCATACTGGGATGTTGGACATTAAATCTGATTTTGACATTGAGGACCGAGCAGACCTGCAAAAGGCCTATACGCCAGGGGTAGCGGTCTTATCAAGAATGATTGCTAAAAAGCCGGAACTCAAGGACAAGTTTACGGTCAGCGGCAAACTGGTTGCCTTGATTACTGACGGGACTGCCGTACTGGGACTTGGCAACGTCGGCCCGGCTGCCGGCCTGCCGGTTATTGAAGGGAAAGCCTTGCTGTACAAGGATCTGGCCAATATCAACGCCATTCCGCTGGCAGTTGATCAGGTCAGCCCAAAAGAAATCATCAAGACGATCAAAAACATTTCATTATCATTTGCTGGTATTCATCTTGAAGACATTGCCGCGCCACGCTGCTTTGAAATCGAGAATGCCTTGAGCGAAGAACTGGACATTCCAGTCTATCATGACGATCAAGAAGGCAGTGCCATTGTGGTTTTAGCTGGTTTGATCAATGCTGCCAAGGTCGTTGGCAAAAAGCTGACGGATCTGCGCGTCGTAATCAATGGCGTTGGCGCTTCTGGACTGGCAACGGCGCGCCTGCTGTATGCGGCCGGCATCAAGCACTTAACGTTGGTTGACGTTCACGGCGTCATTACCAGTGAGGATTACCGCGCCAATGATTATCAGCGTGTGTTCGCCGCTAAGCTGGGAACGCCGCAAAGTATGGAAAATCAAAATATTCATGATGCCATCAAGGGACAGGATGTTTTTATCGGACTTTCAACCGGTAATGTCATCAATCGTCATGACGTCAAGCAGATGAATGAGCAGCCAATCATCTTTGCTCTGGCAAATCCGCATCAGGAAATCGCACCTGAAAAAGCTAAGGAAGCCGGGGCAGCCGTAATTGCTACTGGATCCAGCCAATACCCTAACCAGGTCAATAACATTCTGGCTTTTCCAGGACTGTTCAAAGGCTTATTGGCCAGCGGCTTGAAAAAAGTTGACATGGATCTGCAAAAAGCGGTTGCTCAAGCACTGGCCAGCGTGGTTACGGAACCGACTGCTGAAAATATCGTGCCCAGCGTCTTTGATGAGCGCGTCGTCCCAACCGTAGCAAAAGCGGTTGTTGATTATGCCAGTCAATCAAAATAAAAAGGAGTCGTCCTATGGAAAATCGCATCGTTGATCTGCATCTGAGTGATCGAGCTACTCGGCAGAAATGGCAGCAGTTTTTGGAATCGTTGGGGATTCACAACTTTTCGGATGCTGAGGTCGACAAGATCGATTTTACTCTGGGACTGCTTGATGAACAAGGCCAGCTGGTTGGTACGGGATCAGCTGCCGGCAATGTCTTGAAATACATTGGCGTCTGCAACAAAGAAGCCGTGCCGGGAGCCAGATTCAATGCTATTGTCAGTGCCTTGACGAATCGACTCTTTCAAGAACATCGCTTTCATTTATTTGTCTTTACCAAGGCCAGATATTCTGCAAGCTTTCAGCACCTCGGCTTTAAGGAACTGGCTCATTCGGATGTCGCCGCCTTTTTGGAAACCGGCGATCCAAACGTTGATGACTATTTAGCCGCTGTTCCGCGCGTAGACGGACAAGCGACTAAAAAAGTAGCTGGCATCGTTATGAATGCCAACCCCTTTACCAATGGTCATCGCTACTTGGTTGAGCAGGCAGCTGAAGAAAACGATCTGGTCTATGTCTTTGTAGTCAATACGGATCTGTCGCTGTTTAGAACCAGTGAACGATTCGAACTGGTAAAAACGGGGACGGCTGATCTAAAAAACGTCATTGTCGTTGATGGTGGCGATTATATGGTCAGTTATGCCACTTTCCCCGCCTACTTTTTGGAGTCAGCCGACCAGACGATTCGCTACCAGACAACCTTAGATGCCCGCGTCTTTCGCGATACGATCGCACCGGCACTCAATATAAAGACGCGTTATGTTGGCAGCGAGCCGTTATCACGGACGACTGGAATCTATAATCAGGTTTTGCAGCAGGAACTGCCGCCTAAAGTTGCGTTAAAGATTATTGATCGCAAGACGGCAACTAATGGAAATTATATTACCGCGACCGAGGTACGCAAATGCATCAAGGATGACAATCTCGATGCCATCGTGGGGCTCGTCCCAGCAACGACGCAGAAGTTCGTTGAAGACCATGTTGCGATACTTCAAGAGCGGATCAAGGAAGGAATGAACATCAATGGAAATTAAGGAAACCGCAGTAGCTGGTACCTTGGAATCATCTGATATTCAAATCATGCTGTCCAAGGGTACGGATGGCATTGCAATTGATTTGGAATCAGACGTTGCCAAGCAGTTTGGCACCCAGATCAAGAAGGTCATCACTGAAACGCTGACGGCAATGGGAATTCAAAACGCTAAGGTTAAGGCCGTTGACAAGGGCGCCTTGGATTGTGTAATCAAGGCCCGCACGATTGCCGCTGCGCAACGTGCTGCCAAGACGACTGATGAACCTGCATGGGAGGTATTGTAAGCATGGCTGAAATTAAAGAACGCTTGCGTCGGACGATGATGTTCGTACCCGGCAACAACCCAGCAATGGTTAAGGATGCTGGTATCTATGGTGCCGACTCCATCATGTTCGACTTGGAAGATGCCGTTTCAATGGCTGAAAAAGATGCTGCTCGTGACCTGGTTTACGAAGCTTTACAAACGCAGGACTATGGCGACGCGGAACTGGTTGTCCGGGTCAATGGTCAAGACACGCCATACTATGCTAATGACGTTCGGGCCATGGTTAAGGCTGGGATCGACGTTGTCCGGCTGCCAAAAGCTGAAGATGCCGAAATGGTCAAGAAGCTGGATGCCGACATCACGGCTGCCGAAAAAGAATTTGGCCGTGAAGAAGGCTCAACGATGCTGATGGCTGCCATTGAAAGCGCCAAGGGGGTTATCAATGCCTACCAAATCGCGTCTGCATCTGATCGGATGATGGGGATTGCGCTGTCTGCCGAAGACTACACGACTGACATGAAGACGCACCGCTACCCAGATGGTGCCGAACTTGAATTTGCCCGCAACATGGTTCTGCATGCTGCTCGTGCGGCTGGTGTAGCTGCCTTTGACACGGTCTTCACCAACATGAACGACACGGAAGGCTTCTACCGCGAAACTGAATACATTCACCAGCTTGGCTTTGACGGCAAGTCACTGGTCAACCCACGTCAAATTCCAATGGTTAACAAGGTTTACGAACCAACCAAGAAGGAAATCGAAAACGCCAAGAACGTTGAAAATGCCATCAAGGAAGCCAAGCTCAAGGGTTCTGGCGTTATTTCCATGAACGGTCAAATGGTCGACCGTCCAGTTGTGCTGCGTGCTGAACGGGTTATGCGCCTGGCAAAGGCATCCAACCTGATTGACGAGGAGGGAAACTACATTGAAAAATAATGTAAATCGCGAACTGCCAGAAGATCTGATGAAGCAGCTCGACTACAAGCCATTTGAAACTACCGAAATCGGCCATCCCGAGGTTCAACGGGTTGCGCCTAAGGTTACTGTAACGACTGGTGACGACAAGGTTGTTGAATCACTGGAAGATGTTGTTAAAAAGACCGTTAAAGACGGCATGACGATTTCTTTCCACCACCACTTCCGTAACGGTGACTTTGTCTTCAATCAAGTAATGGACATTATCTTGAAGCTGGGAATCAAGGACCTGACCCTGGCACCATCCTCGCTGACTGGTGTCATGAACGACAAGGTGATTGAAGCCATCAAGGCAGGTACGATTACCAACATTACCAGTTCAGGAATGCGTGGTTCTTTGGGCGACTTTGTATCTCATGGCGGCTTAAAGAACCCAGTTATCTTCCGTTCACACGGTAACCGGGCGCGTTCAATCGAAAACGGCAACATCAAGATCGACGTTGCTTTCCTGGGGGTACCAAACTCAGATGCGCTGGGTAACGCTAATGGTATGAATGGGGATGCCGTCTTCGGATCATTGGGCTATGCTCTGATGGATGCTCAATACGCTGACAAGGTCGTCTTGCTGACTGACAACATTGTCGACTACCCTAACACGCCAGCTTCAATCAAGCAGACACAGGTTGACTACGTTGTTAAGGTTGATAAGGTGGGTGACCCTGACAAGATCGGTTCTGGTGCTACTCGTTTCACTAAGGACCCTAAGGAATTGAAGATTGCCTCAATGGTAAACGACGTTATCGTCAACTCACCATACTTCAAGGATGGCTTCTCCTTCCAAACTGGTTCTGGTGGTGCAGCCCTGGCCGTTACGCGGTTCCTGCGTCAATCCATGATCGATGCCGGCATCACGGCTTCATTTGCTCTGGGTGGGATTACCTCGCCAACGGTTAAGCTGCTTGAAGAAGGCCTGGTCAAGAAGGTCATGGACGTTCAAGACTTTGACAAGGGCGCGGCTGCTTCCATGAAGAACAACCAAAACCAACAAGAAATCGATGCTTCTTGGTATGCTGATCCTGACAACAAGGGGGCCATGGTTGACCAGCTTGATGTTGCTATTTTATCGGCTCTGGAAATCGACACCAACTTCAACGTTAACGTTATGACGGGCTCTGATGGCGTGATTCGTGGGGCGATTGGTGGTCACCAAGATGCCGCTACCTCTAAGCTGACGATTATCTCGGCTCCATTGGTTCGTGGTCGGATTGCTACGGTTGTTCCAGATGTAACGACGGTAGTTACGCCAGGCGAATCCGTTGACGTACTGGTTACTGAATACGGGATTGCCATCAACCCTCGTCGCAAGGACCTGCAAGATGCCTTGAGCAATGTTCCTGGTCTGCCGGTCTACGATATTCATGATCTGCAAAAGCTGGCTGAATCCAAGGTTGGCAAGCCAGAACCACTGCAGTTTACTGATCGGACGGTGGCACTGGTTGAATACCGTGATGGAACGATTATTGACACGATCAAGCAGGTTAAGGACTAATTAGTCTAAACTGATTAAAATTTTAAAAACCGCGGCTGGCATTTAAAATCAGTCGCGGTTTTTTACCAAAATTGAGGATATGATTTATGGAACAGACAAGCGCTAAGCTGGTTAATGATGCGATTCGAGCAATGATTTATGAAGTCTCCGTCAACCCCAAGCCTGGATTGGTGGATCCGGTGTCTTCTGGACCGCACCCTGATATGGATGTATTCTTATTTATTGACAGCGCCCTTAGTTTGCATCATTATTTTGAACAAAGCGTTGATTTGGGAATGAATTTTACAGCAACCGATCTGACGCTTATGTTTAAAAAACTGCGAACTTTTGGGATTGAAGCCGAAAAGACGATGTTTAAGGCAACCAATGGCGTTAATACGCATAAAGGCGCGGTTTTTTCGCTCGGTGTCCTGACGTGTGCTGAAGCTTACCGCATCAAGCATCCCCAGTTGGATCTGACCACGATCGTTAAACGGATGCTCAAAGGATTGACAGCCAGTGATTACGATATTGAAAAGCTGCATGCCAAGCCCATTGAGCAGCTGACGGCCGGTGAAAAAGAATTTCTGCGCTATGGCATCAAAGGCATTCGTGGTGAGGCTGAGGCTGGCTATCCAACTGTTATGCAGATTGGCGTGCCAGCACTGAAAAAAAGCCGGGGAACGACGATGCAGCGCTTGTTGGATACGTTTATGCATATCGTCGCGCAGACTGAAGACACCAATCTGATCAAGCGGGCTGGCCGCCATGACGTTGTTAAAGAGGCTCATCAACAGGCAAAAAGATATTTAGAGCTGGGCGGCACGCAGACGCAGGCCGGCCGCGACTATCTGGCACGGCTCAATCAAGAATATCTGCTCAACAACTATAGTCTGGGCGGTTCGGCCGATCTGCTGATATTAACGATTTTTATTGGTCTGCGTCAAGGAATCTTACGGCCAGAAGCCATGCAATCTGAAGGGATGATTTGATGAATACGCGGGATCTGCAGTATTTTCAAGCATTGGTCAAGTATAAAAACTACACGCGCGTCGCCAAGGAATTCGGCGTCTCGCAGCCAACCGTTACTCAGGCGATCAAACGATTGGAAAAAGAATTTGATGCCCAATTAGTCTATACAGATCGTGCTCACCGACAAAACATGATCACGCGCAGCGGTCAGCTCTTGGCGGCCAGTGCCAAGACCATCAACGAACAGATTTCGCTGGCCCATCATTCGATTGATCTGGTTCAAGAACGGCAGATTCGCTTTGGCCTGCCGCCGATTATCGGCAAGCTTTTGGTAGCCAAGATTGCCAAGAAAGTGCCAGGATCTATCATGCGGCGCGTTCGGATCTGTGAGGCCGGCTCCCAGGAACTGCTGTCCAAGCTGCTTAAAGGCGAAATTGACGTTGCCATGCTGGGATCAGTGGCACCGCTGGATGAAGAAAAGGTCTATGTACAGCTCCTAACCAAACGTCCATACAGCATTATGGTCAGTGCCAAGAGTCCCCTGGCGCAGCGAAAAAAGATCAGTTTTAAGGAACTGGCCAATCAGCATTTCATTACTTATGACAAACAGTACGTTCATGTGGCCGCAATGCGTTCCTACTTTGCCTATGCGCATATCAAGCCAACCGTAGCCGTCTATAAGGTACCTGATATTTCATGGGTTAAGGAATTGGTCAGAGAAAACGTTGGGATTGCCTTAATGGTCCGGGATGCCGCTAAAAACGAGACAGGCATCGTACCATTGGAGATTGACGATCCACTGCCAGAATGGTTCTATATCTCACTGGCAATTCGCAATGGCTACGTCCTTAGTGATGAAGAGCAGCACTTCGTAAAACTGTTGGGCCAAGTAGCTAAAGAAGACGAATAGTAAAGCTGAATGAGGCTTGGTATCTGAAATCGGATACTGGGCCTTTTTGCATGACTTGTGATCATTAAAATAATTTTTTCGTCCAGGTAGCCTTGATCGTTTTATAATGATAAGAAGTTTGACAATTTTTGATATCCCGATTAAGGAGCGATTTAAACAATGAGAAAACTGCCGATCGAACAAGGTCAGCCCAAAAGCGATAATGAAGATCTCAGCAACTATCGTCATCATATGGCAATTCACTGGCATGACTTCTACAGCAGCGACAATGTAACCCCTGCAAAAAAAGCCAATCTGGTTGAGCGCTCGACGATTGTTGGGCGTATTGGCATAATGATGCTGGCTTGTGGAACGGGAGCCTGGCGAGTACGCGACTCGATGAACGTGGTCTCCCAAAAGCTCAATATGACCTGTTCGGCTGACATTGGTCTGGTTTCAATCGAATATACCTGTATGGACGCCAATAACAGCTATACCCAGGCGTTATCGCTGCCTAATACTGGAGTCAATACGACTAAGCTGAATGCGCTGGAAAGCTTTGTCAAGGAGTTTGACCAACGGGGCGATCACTGGACCGTTGGCGAGATTCACAAA
This sequence comes from Limosilactobacillus sp. WILCCON 0051, assembly GCF_039955095.1. NCBI lineage: Bacteria > Bacillati > Bacillota > Bacilli > Lactobacillales > Lactobacillaceae > Limosilactobacillus > Limosilactobacillus allomucosae. The sequence goes on along the minus strand of NZ_CP154878.1, from coordinate 2,113,709 downwards.
CGCTTGGACGTTATACACCGGATGAAAGGCAACTATTCGCCGCTGCAGGTTGGTCTGGCAGCGGCTTTAGCCTGCAGTGCCTTTGTATTTTTACTGGGCGGCGGACCAATTGAAATGATCTGTTCCTTTTTTGGGGCTGGCATTGGCAATTTCGTCCGGCGCAAGATGATTGACCGTAAGCTGACGCTGTTTGCCTGTCTTGCGACTTCGGTAGCCGTGGCCTGTGTTATCTATGTGATGGCCCTAAAGCTTTTAAACATGGGAATTTCGCTTAATCCGCGCCATGAAGCCGGCTATATTGGGGCTATGCTGTTTGTGATTCCTGGTTTTCCATTCATTACCAGCGGCCTGGATCTTTCTAAGCTTGACATGCGTTCTGGTTTGGAAAGACTAGCCTATGCCGTGATGATCATTATCGTAGCTACCTTAGTTGGTTGGCTGGTTGCCATGCTGGTTCATCTCAAGCCGGAAAACTTTGAACCCTTGGCACTTTCGCCACTGATGCTCTTTTTACTGCGGCTGCCAGCCAGTTTTTGCGGGGTCTTCGGCTTTTCGATCATGTTCAATTCCACGCCTAAAATGGCGGCCACAGCAGGTGCAATCGGGGCAATTGCCAATACGCTGCGGCTTGAACTGGTTGACTATAACGTAATGCCAGCAGGGGCGGCCGCGTTCTTAGGAGCGTTGACGGCGGGAATCCTGGCCTCGTTCGTTCGTGATCGGCTTGGCTATCCGCGAATCTCTTTAACGGTACCGGCAATCGTGATCATGGTGCCTGGACTTTACCTTTATCGGGCTATGTATAATATGGGGCTCACGTCGATCAGCGTTGGTGCCTTATGGATTACCAAAGCGCTTTTGATCATCGTTTTCTTGCCGCTGGGGCTGATTGCGGCACGGATTTTGGGTGATCCTAAGTGGCGTCATACTAGTTAGTAATACCAAAGATTTCTGTTATTATAATTGATAACCGAAATCTTTTTATTTATGAAGGTGAAAGCATGATTATTGAGTATCCGCCATCGCTGCTGCAGCAGGCTGAGGATTCATTAAAAGGTCATCATTTAACCGGTTTTGTAGCTGGGCAGGGTCCTAAACATCCTAAGATTATGCTGATTGGCGAAGCGCCGGGGAGAGAGGAAGCCAAAACCGGTATACCGTTCGTTGGTGCCTCTGGTAAAGAGCTGATGAAGCTGATCGAAGAATATCTTCACATGACCAGAGAAGACGTTTATATTACCAGCGTAGTCAGAAGACGGCCTTATTCAATCAAAAAAGTTAAGGATAAGAAAACCGGTGCAATCATTGAAAAAACGCCCAATCGAACCCCGACCAAGGCTGAAGTCTATGCCTATGCGCGTCTGTTTGACTGGGAGCTGGACCAGGTGAGACCAAAGATTTTAATGCCGCTGGGAAATACCAGCCTGCAGCGCTTATTAGGACCAAATGCGAAAATTGGCAGTCTGCATGGTCAGATCCTGCATTGCCTGATTCAAAGAGCGGCCAGTGATCATCAAGGCTATGTCATGAGCAGCCGGAGCTATACGGTGATTCCAATGTATCATCCAGCAGCTTTTTTGTACGCACGCAAGCTGGAGCCGATCGTTCGTCATGATTGGGAAACGGTTGCCCAAAAGCTAAATCAATTGGAAAACGACAAAATTTAAAGAAATCAAATAAAAGTTAGCGGCTGATTCGTGATAGGATTAAAGGCAAAGACAATAAGAAAGTGAATTTCAGTCTATGGATAGAAAAAATTTTGATCATCATATTTTAGCCGCGATGGCCGATAATCTGGGCAACAGTCTGCGCGAAATGGCACGTTGCGGACATTCGCGATCTAAAAGGGCTACCTTAACCGAGATGAGTATTCAGCTGTCGGGATTCAAGCAGACTTTAGCTGATCCTCAAAAACGGCAGGAGTTGGTTGAAAGCTGCCGGCAAGCCAATCGAGAGCCTTTAAAGATGCCAGCCAACGTTCAGTTCAGCGTACCCGTGAAACTGGTGACAACGCCTTATCCATTGATTTGGCTCAATCAGAATGCTCAAGCACGCAATCTGATCGTTTATCTTGCTGGGGGCGCGTTTATTCAGCGGCCGTTAAAGGGACACTGGCAGTTTTTGAACCGATTGGCAAAAGCAGCTGATGCCGAAATCGTGGTCCCGGATTATCCTTTGGCACCCGATCATGACTTTAAGGATGCCTATCAAGAGCTGCTTGATCTTTATAAATGGCTGTATGATCAGCGACCAGTCAGCAGCATTATCTTAATGAGCGACTCATCAGGAGCAGGGCTGGCGACTGGTTTTTGTGAAAATCTGGCACAGCAGGGATTGCCGCAACCGGGTCGTCTGGTGCTGATTTCACCATGGCTGGATCTGCAGCTGGGAAACCCATTGATCAAAAAATACGCAGCCAAGGATCGCCTGCTTGATCAAGAAGGATTGCGGGCGTTAGGAAAGCTGTGGGCTGGGCAGACCGATCCCCGCGATGCTCGTCTCAGCCCTCTGAATGGCCCTGTGGATCAGCTGCGCAACGTTACGATCTATATCGGCACGCATGAGATCATGTATCCCGACGCCATTCACTTTACACGGCGGTTAAAGGCAGCTGGCGTCAACACCAATACCGTGATTGGGCGTGGGATGTTTCATTCCTATCCATTGTATCCAATTCCAGAATCAGAGCACGTGATTATGGAATTGGCTCGTGTTTTTGATCAACAATAGAATTATTTGGACTATCATAACTATGAGGTGATAAAAATGACAAAGACGGCAGCAGTAGTTTTTGCAGATGGCTGTGAAGAAATTGAAGGCTTAACGGTAGTCGACGTTTTGCGCCGCATGGGGGTAAAATGCGATATCGTAGGCGTCTTAGGATCGGAAATTCATGGAGCTCATCAGATCGATTTTAAGGCTGACAAGCTAATCAGTGATCAGCTGCTGGATTATGATATTGTGGTCTTTCCTGGCGGGTATGGCAATGCGCAGACCTTACGCGATAATGACCAGTTGATGGCAATCATGCAGAAGCGTCAGTCGCTTGGTAAATGGTGTGCGGCAATGTGTGCAGCGCCGATTGCACTGGCACGCTATGGATTGCTGGATGGTCATGACTATACCTGCTATCCAGGAATTGAAAAAGAAACGCGGCAGCTGGCGCCAAACGGTCATTTTAAAGAAGATGTTACGGTTACCGATCAAGCAGGGCACCTGGTTACCAGTCGTGGTCCGGCAACGGCATGGGCCTATGCATTTGCAATTGCTGAGGCACTGGGACTTGATACCAAGACAATTAAGCAGGATACGCTGTACGACTATCTTAAAGAAAACATCTAAAAAAAGATCCGGAGATTGATTCTCCGGATCTTTTTTGCTTGCTTACCAGCCCATTTCAGCAGCCTTTGCCGGCAGAGTAAGCTTACCAGCTGCCAGCTCGCTAAAGGCTTGATCAATCATGGCAAAGGCCTGATCAAGCTGGGCCTCGGTAATTACCAAAGGCGGCTGGAAACGTAGAATATTGCCGCGCAGACTGATGATGATCGCACCCAGTTCAAAGATTCGATACATCAATTTAACCGTGGCATTGGTGTCGCCTTGACCAGTTGCCGGATCAATGATATCGATCCCGCCGTCAAGACCATACATCCGTACATCGCCAATGAAGTCGAACTTTTCTTTTTCGGCCTCAAAGAATGCCTTGGCTTTTTGCCCCAGCTTGGCTGAGCGTTCCAACAAATGCTCTTCTTCAAAAACATCCAGCGTTGCGTTGGCAGCCGCCGTCGTAACCGGGTTGCCGGCTGTCGTAAACAGATGCGCTGGCGCACCCAGCGATTCCATGATTTCTTTGCGCCCAACCACGGCACTTAAAGGCAGGCCGGATGCCAGCGACTTGCCGACTGACATCAGATCAGGCTCAATCCCGTCAAAGTTTTGAATCGACCACCATTTGCCGGTGCGGCCCATGCCTTGGTTGATTTCATCAACTGCGAACAAGATGCCATGAGCCTTGGCAAAGTCATAGACCTTCTTCATAAAGGCAGGCGGTGTCTTGCAGATCCCACCGTCGCCTTGAATGGCTTCCATCAAGATAACCGCGGTTTCTTCAGCCGGCAGGTAGGTTTCAAATGGCCGCATGAACTCACGGAAGAAACGGTCAACGAAGTGTTCTTCGCTTTCGTCGGGTTCGCGTTCCCAAGGAGAAGGGAAGGGAACCTTGACAACGCCTGGCAGCAGCGGCGCCATCTTGCGGCTCATGTTCATGCTGATGCTGGAAAGCGACATTGAGCCATAGGTAGATCCATGATAGGCACCGGTAAAGGCCACCAGATACTGACGGCCAGTATAGGCACGCGCAAACTTGATGATGGCATCGTTGGCATCGGAGCCGGACAGTCCCCATGAAACCTCAACCGGACCGCTCATCGGTGCCAGTTTGGCCAGACGCGGCGCCAGGCGGGCTTCTTGAGTATTAGCGAAGTAGGCTGGCGTATACTGGATCAGCTTGGCCGCTTGATCCTGAATGGCCTTGACGACTTTAGGGTGGGCATGACCGGTATTGGTTGAACTGGCACTGGCTAAAAGATCAATATAGTCATTGCCGTCAGCATCGGTGATCACCGCGCCCTTGCCATGATCGATAACGATATCGTAATAGTTGATCCGGCCAGAAGAAGCAAACGCTTTGGCTTCTTCTTCCAGCAGATGCTTGTTGTTACTGTCCGTCATTTGACAGCCGCCCCCTTTTAAAGCTTACAACTAGTCCTTTTTCGTCTTGTTCAAGTAAGAGTGACGCATTCCATAAGTGAAGTAGATTACCAGACCAAGCAGGAACCATACGCCGGCATAGATCTTGGCATCGATGTCAAGTCCCCAGAACACGAACAGAGAAGCCAAGAAGGCCAAGAATGGCATTACAGGGTAGAATGGCATCTTAAAGGCTGGCGTTGGAATGTCCTTGCCTTCACGAGGGCGCAGTGCATAGATCCCTAATGAAACAAACATAAAGGCGATCAGCGTCCCCGCAGAGATCAACTGTGATAAGAATGCAAATGGGAACATGGCACCAATCAGGATGGCAATGATTGCCAAGGTCCAAAGAGCATGGTTGGGACGGTTCTTTTCGTCCAGCGTCCCTAAGAACTTAGGCAGCATGCCATCACGGCCGAATGAGTAGATCAAACGAGAACCAGCCATGGTCATCCCAATCAAAGCAGTGAACATCCCGACAACGGCAACAATCTGAACAACAGATGCAACGACTGGGTGACCAATCGAACGCAGGGCCAGCCCAACTGGTTCAGCTGAGTTAGCGTACTTTTGGTAAGGCAGAACCCCAACCAGAACCAAAGCTACGGCAACGAACAAAACCACGGCAATTGCCAGTGAGCCCAAGATCCCGCGTGGCATCGTCTTGCCTGGGTTGATGGCTTCGGCAGAGTTGGCAGCAATGGAGTCAAATCCGATGTAAGAAAGGAAGATCATCGAAACCCCAGCGTAGATACCTTGCCAGCCACCAAAAGCACCATTGGCAGTCATTCGGTACTTAGGAATAAACGGAACGAAATTACTGTGCTTGACTGCAGTTGCACCAACGACGATGAACAGCAGAATTGCCAGCACTTTCAGCGTAACCAGTACGTTTTCAACACGGGCGGCATCCTTAACCCCTTGAGAAACCAAGATGGCAACCAATGCAATTACGATCAAAGAGATCAGGTCAACGACCCCGCCGCTGGTACCAAAAGCATTGGAAAGAGAAGCTGGCAGCTTGATACCAATGTTGGCAAGCAGTGGCCGCAGGTTGGCAGAAAGACCAGAGCCGACAAAGGCCAAGGCAATAAAGTATTCAGCCAGCAGTGCCCAACCGGCAATCCAGCCGAAGAATTCGCCAAATACAACGGTGATCCATGAATAGGCCGAACCAGCAAATGGCATGGCAGCCGACATTTCAGCATAGGCAAAGGCAACCAGACCAGCAACGACGGCTGCAATCACAAACGAGATGGCAACGGCTGGACCGGTATGCATGGCAGCAACCTCACCAGGTAAAGTAAAGATCGAAGTGGACACAATCGTCCCAACCCCTAAGGCCAAAAAGTCCCGTACGCGTAGTGAGCGAATAAGGTGACTGTCCTTATCTTGGTAGACACTGGGGTCTTCTTTTCGAGTCATAGTTTTCCAAAATCCCATAAATTTTCCTCCTGAACTAAGTGAGACAATCCTAATTCTGCAAAAAGTTCCAATATGATTGCAACGCATCCAGACTTGGCGGGAAAAACCAAGTGATAAATAATTATATTTAAATTAGAATTCTCTAATGTTTTAAATTATAACTATAATTTAAACAGCTTGCAAGAACTTTTTGTGCATTCTAACAATCTGCCCAAAACGTGTAAGCGTAAACTTATCAGGTGTGACGCGCTAAATTAAGTTTAGCAATGTTTGGTTAAAAATTAATTTTTTTAATTCTTATCAAAGAACTGCCGCCAATTACTGATTAAAGATTGGTCAACCAACAAAAAAAGCCGCCTCATCTTAAGAGACGACTCGCTAATTAATGTTTGAGAATATCTTCAATTAATTGCGGTTTCAGCCGCCGACTGTGATCAGGGTTTGAACGCTGATTGACGACACTGACCAGGGCCAGCATCGAACCGACCAGCGAGCTCTTTTTACGGTAGACGGTGTAGCGTGACAGCCAGATATCGGCATATTTTTCCTTATAGTTGCGCAGTCCTTGGAAGCCATAGAGCCGATAGCCATACTCGTAAATAAAGTGCGCGGCCTTTTCTTCGATGAAACTAAACTGTGATTCGCCCACGTTGCTCAATGGGGCCATTCCCAGATCAAAATATTCATAGCCGGCTTTTTGGCCATACAGGAATAGATTGACAAAAATCATATCCATAATGCCTGATGGCGCCAGATCGCGATCGTGACGCATCAAATCGATCGTCAGAATCTGTTTGCCCCCAGTAGGCATCAGCGTTGCAAAGGCCACGATCTGCCGGTCTTGATTTTTAACGATGGCAATTGGGGCCTGCTGCAGGTAATATTCATCAAAAAAACCCAATGAAAAGCCCTTTTCAACCTGCTTACCCAGCCAGCTGTCGGAAACGTGCTTCAGTTCTTTTAACAGATCTTGGTTAAATGGCGGTTCTGCCACATCGAACGTATAGCCTTCACGCTCAAACTTGTGCATCAAGGCGCGCTGTGAACGCTGACGCTTACCGGCAAGCGTGAAGTCAGCCAGTTTAACCAGACCGTCCTCACCGGTTTTAAGAAAGTCAAAGCCAAATTCGTGCAGCAGCATGGTTGTCGACTGTCCCACCTCATAAAATACCAGCTGATAGCCGTAGCGGTCGGCTTCAACGATGAACTGTCTCAGAGCATCGTGCAGCACGCTTTGGTCGCCGACTGGTTCGCCCATAATGATCAGCTTGTCATATTTGCGCCGGTACATGAAGAAGAGCCGGTCTTCTTTTTCGACTTGATAATAGTAGAGATTCTTATCGCGCAAAAAAGCCAGGTGACTGGTCTCGTTGCCGCCAAAGCGCTCAATCAGCTGGCGGCAGCGTTGGGCATCGAATGAATGATAGCCGTTAAATGGATCGTAGCCGCTGGTGAAGTAGCGCAGAATGGCCAGCATGACTAAAATTCCTAAGATCAAGCCAATAAAGCCGGAGAACCAGAGACTTTCACCAGGGAAGAACATGAACTGAGGAATCTTATGATGGTGATAGTAGTTTGGTTCATTTACAATCCCAATAATAATGTAAAGAATAAAAATACCGACAAAGACGATCCCATCGCTAAATGCCTTCCCCAGCGAATAAGCCATTTTTTCTCGATACAGGGCATGCCGCATGGTCAAAACGAGCAGCAGTAGGATCAGCAGATAGATGGTCAGTCCCCAGGTTCCTAGATTCCATAATGTGTTGACCATGCCGATCAGCAGCAGAAGCAAAGACGGCCAGTATGCCTTTTTGAGCTTGGCCTGCACGCCGCGCGCACATGCCAGCATCGCAATGGCAAATAAAACGGTGCTTAATTGATGCAAAAAGAAGAAAGTGAAAGGATAGAAACGCTGCAGAAAGCGGCTGTTTTCAGTCAGATCGGGCAAGGAGGCATCGATCAGCATGAGGATACCGGAAAAGTACATAAAGACCGTAATCAAGACATGCGCGCTTTGATGCCAGATTAAGTTGGGCAGGCCCTTGAAAAAGCGATTGATCTTCTGGCAGAAATGGTATACAAACAATAACGCCCCAAAAGCCAATGGGACCAAATAGTAAAAGACGCGGAAGAAAACCAGCCAGACCAGAGCCGTTGAACGGTCAACTCCGATCATACTTAATTCCATCAGCATGATGATATCGAAAGAGCCAATTGCTCCAGGCAGCATGGAAATAACGCCTAGGAGCTGGGCGACGACATACATCGGCAGGACCAACAGCAGATTGATCTTAACGCCCAACAGCCAACCGATCATCAAGAAAAAGAGTGCCACCAGCAGCCACTCGCCAGTTGAGCTGGCCACGATGAACAACTCAAGCTTGGGTGTTAGATCCTTAAAAAAGCTGGAATTTTTTAGACGCGTGAAAATGAAGACGATGGGGAAATAAAGGCCACCGCCGACCAGCCAGACGATGTAGCGATCGAAATGATGACCGTTTGGCACTAAAAGCAGTACTGCCAGCGCCAGCCAGCAAAGAATCGAAAGCCCGGACAGCAAAAAGATGGCAATTTTTGAGATGGCAAACAGGACCTGTTTTTTACTGGAATGCTTACCATAAAAATAAGCTCTTAAGGTTGCGCCCAATAGTCCGCCAAAACCGGCAACGTTAGTCAGGGTATTGGTGATCCAGCCGCTTCTGATAATATAGTGCTTTGAAAAACGGCCAGACAAAAAATGAGTAATGGCAAAGTCATATCCGAGCATAGGCACGATTGAGATGCAGCCGCCGATCAGCATCATTAAAACGTGAATGGGTGACTGACTGGCAAGGCCAATACCGACACGGTGCCAGTCAACGTCTTTTAAAAAGCTGCCCAGCGCTGTGATTACGAAAATAATCACTGAAGCAATGAACAGCAGCTTCAGCAGTTTGGCATAATGCTGCCACCAATTTTTAATGCGTGTAGCTAGGGATGAGTTCATGTTTCAGAATCCTCACTTTTTATTATGTCAGTCTGACAAACAAAAATGGTCTGCCAGTTTGCAATTCAATATCAATAATAGTAGATTGCATCTGACGTGGCAAAAAATTTTTCAATTTAAAACGGCTTAATTTTGGTCGCTGCTATTGACGCTGAGCAAATCTTTTCGTATACTATCAATTGTTGTGAAATTGGTCCGTTGGTCTAGTTTTGGTTAGGACGCATCCCTGTCACGGATGAGATCACGAGTTCGAGCCTCGTACGGACCGCTATAGTTTTTGAAAGTTGGGATTTCGGTCTCAACTTTTTTTGTATGCTCGTTTGGAGGGAAAAATGGAAAATACTTGGATCTATCGTGGTCAAGAACCGATCAAGATTAAAAAATATCTACAGACTTTAGGCATGGGACATCGGATGTTTAACGATATCAAAAACGGTGCCGGTGAATTTCAGGTTGATCATCGAACGGTGCGACCAACGACTAAGATTTTGCCCAATCAGCCGCTGACGATCAAAGTCGTGCCAGAGTTTCCCAATCCAGACGTTCAGCCAAGTCACGGTGCCCTGGAGATAGTGTTTGAAGATGCCAATTGGCTGGTTGTCAATAAGCCGGCTGGCCTGGCTTCGATTCCAGGACCGACGACTGGTGACGACACGCTGCTTAACCGCGTGACCGGATACTTGATGGATCAGGATTCGCCGGATCAGCGGCCGCATCTGATTACGCGTCTGGATCGCTTTACCAGTGGCCTGCTGCTGGCAGCCAAGCATCAGGTAGCCGTCAGCATGATCAGTCAACAGGTTCAGCAGCATCGAATGGTTAAGGAATACCAAGCGATTGTTGAAGGCGTCTTGAAAAATGGCCATGGCTTGATTGAAGAACCAATCGCGCGCGTAGCAGGACAGGCGCGACGTGAGGTCAGTGCTGATGGTCAGCCTGCCAGAACCGAATACTGGGTTGAAGAGCGCGGTGATGACTGGACATTGGTCAGAGTACGACTGCATACGGGACGGACGCATCAGATTCGGGTACATTTCAGCTACCTTGGTCATCCGCTGCTGGGCGATCATCTGTATGGTGGTCAGACCGCACAGTTTGATCATCAGCTGCTCTGCGCCTCGCATATTGCGTTTGACGATCCATTTACGCTGCAGCACCGTGACTTTACGATTGAATTGCCCGCGACGTTTGCTCAGGCCATGGCTCGATAATTTTATTCATACAGAGCTGGTTAAAAGTTCTATAATAAGGCTAATTAAGTTTTAGGAGGAATTTTTCATGGCTAAAGTTGAAAGTTTCACACTGGATCATACAAAGGTGAAGGCACCATACGTTCGCTTGATTACGGTTGAAGAAGGACCTAAAGGCGACAAGATCAGCAATTACGATCTGCGCTTGGTTCAGCCAAACGAAAATGCCATTCCAACGGCTGGCCTGCACACGATTGAACACCTGCTGGCCGGCTTGCTGCGGGACCGCTTGACGGGCGTGATCGACTGTTCGCCATTTGGTTGCCGGACTGGCTTTCATTTGATTACCTGGGGCGAGCACAGCACGACTGAAGTTGCCAAAGCCTTGAAGTCCTCACTAGAAGAAATTGCCTACCAGACCAAGTGGGAAGACGTCCAGGGAACTACGGAAAAAAGCTGTGGGAACTATCGCGATCACTCACTGTTTTCAGCCAAGGAATGGTGCAAGAAGATTTTGGCACAAGGTATCAGTGACCAGCCGTTTGAGCGCCACATCGTTGATTAGTCGGCAGTTTTGAATACAGAAAAAAACGACACCATTACATCGAATATGATGTGACGCTGTCGTTTTTTTATTGATTAGGCGATGACTTTATTTGGCAGCCATCATTTTTTTGATCATCTGTGCTTGATATTCCTGTTGTGCCTGTTGGGTGAGCTTTTGCAGCTGAGCTTCCGTCAGATCGGGATTTTGCTGCTTGGCTGCCTGAACTTTAGCCGTAACGTAGGCGGCCGCTTGTGTTTTTAACTGAGCCTGAGCTGCGGGGGATTTCAGTGCCTGCGCCTGCTTTTTTAGCGCCTGGGCCTGTTTGACTGAAATCTTAACAAACGTTTTTGGATATCTAAACGTATTGGTCCGCGAAACCAGATTCCCATCCATTTTGGAACCGGCAAACAGTACTTTATAAAAGTCGTTTTTAAAGCGCCAACGAGTCTCTTTGACGGTTAAGGTTGCCTGATCTGAATCAGTCCAAACTAGGCGATTGGTCGTAAATTCATTGGCCTGCGTATGCTGCGGCTTTTTTTGCCGTGGCTTGGTCTGGTAGATGTATACGTTGTCTTTGCCGGAAGTGCCAACTGGCTGGTAGAGCGCCAACTGCATCTGTGAGCTGGTTGAATAGATCTTTTGCGTCTTGGTCGTCGTGACCTGTTTCATTCCCCAATGCTCATGGAAGTTGGCCGTAATCATTAAAGTCGATCCCACAAAGATCAAGCCGAAGATCACTCCCAAAAGCCAACGGGTACGATTATTGGGTGAGAACATAATGGCAGCAAAGAAGGCAATGGCGCCAAGAAACATGATAATGGTAATCATTATGCATTGCCCCCTTTCTTAGCATTGGAGTCGTACTTGGCGTGAATCTTGTTGCCATTTCCCAGTCGTGAAGTTGCCAAAAGACCGATTACGGCAAAAGCAATCGCAATCCAAAAGGCGGCATGATAGCCGTTGAGCGTAGCATCGATCATCTGCGACTTGTACTGCAATGGCGAGGCTTTAAGCAGTGAATGCGCCGGTTTCTGCGAATTCGTCACGTTGGTCAAGACTGAGATCAGGATTGCTGAACCCATTGAAGAGGCTACTTGACGAATCGTGTTGTTAACGGCAGTCCCATGTGAGATCATGCTGAATGGCAAAGCGTTCATACCGGAAGTAGTGACTGGCATCATGACCATTGAGATCCCAAACATGCGTACGGCATAAAGGAAAACAACGTCGAGAATTGGCGTTTCGCGGGTCAAGAATGCGAAGGGCAGCGTGCCGATCGTCAAGATAAACATCCCCGTCATTGCCAAGCGACGGGCACCATAGCGGTCGAAAAGATTTCCCGTAACTGGACTCATTACCCCCATCATGATGGCCCCAAACAGCAGCGTTAACCCAGAATGGAAAGCCGACATGCCATGAACGATCTGCAGATAAAGCGGCAGAACCAATTCAACGCCGACCATGGCAATCATTACAACGGAGCTGAGCAGCGTGGCCAGGGCAAATTCCGGCGTTTTGAAGACCTTGAAGTTCAAGAATGGATGATCCAAACGATTCTGGCGCCATATCAAAATGGCAATCAGAATGACGCCGATCAAAATGGTGCCCCAGACGATGGCATCAGTCCAGCCTTTGTCGCCGACTGATGAGAAGCCATACAAGACACTGCCGAAACCAACCGTGGAGATAAGCAGCGAAAGCCAGTCCAAAGTAGGATCGGTAGTTTTGATAACGTTTTGCATCAAGAAAAAGCTGGCAAAAATCACGATAGCAACGATTGGAATGATCATGCCAAAGAGTACCCGCCATGAATAGTTGTCAACCACCCAGCCGGAAAGCGAAGGACCCAGAGCTGGCGCCAACGCGATTACCAGGCCGTTGATTCCCATGGCAGCGCCACGTTTTTCAGGCGGGAAGATCGTCAGCATGATGTTTTGCATCAGCGGCATCGTGATTCCGACCCCAGTTGCCTGAATCAGACGGCCGCATAGCAAAGTACCGAAATTAGGTGCTGCAAAAGCTGTAATGGTGCCCAGCTCAAAGATCGTCATTGCTGAGATATAGAGCCATTTTGAATTGAACTTATTGCTTAGATATGCCGAAACGGGAATCATGATCCCATTAACCATCATAAAACCGGTTGTCAGCCATTGAACGGTTGCGGTACTGATGTCAAAGGCCTTCATTAAGGTTGGAAAAGCCGTGGCCAGAATCGTCTGGTTTAAAACCGTACAAAAGCTCCCGATCAGCATTACCATTACCAACAGATTACGATGGTATGGCTTGCCGTTGATGTCGACTGCGGTATTTGCAGACACGTAAAGCCCTCCTTTGAAGTTACTGATTTTTTAAAAGCGATAATAAATATATGATAATTAAATATCTTTGTCAAATTTCTTGCTAAAGATATTCAGAAATATTATATTGATTAGTGTTTTTAGGTTACAATGTAAAATGGTTATAATTGATAAAAAATAGGAAAGGAATCAGAAAATGAGTCCCATTACGGAAGAGTTTCGCAAGATGTTCGTTCATGAAAAACTGCGCATCAGCATGAGCGAGCTTTCGCAAGCAGCCAACGTTTCGCCAAGTCAGATCAGATATTGGGAGCGCAAGGGATATATTACTTCAGAGCAGGATCAGCAAAACAAAAGTCATAAGTATACGTTGATGACGCTGGTGCAGGTGACCGGTATCAAGTATTTTTTAGATGAGGGCTTTACGCTGCCGGTTGCCGTCAAAAAACAAAAAGAGCATCAAGTAATGGCCAAGTCGTTCAAGCATTTTGTTGGCGATCGGCTGTTGG